>NZ_JAQGFU010000122.1:0-12915 GCF_030078455.1 Klebsiella sp. Ech2A
GAGAGATTCTGGCCCACGTCGCCATGCCGATTGCCGGGATGCTTTCCGACCTGCCGGCGCCGGAGCTGGCGCGCCAGTTCCGCGAGCTGCGCGACCTGAGCGCCGAAATTGCCGACTGGGAGCCGCCGTACCGGGTGTTTAAGGCCATCGAGGGGCCCTGCCTCGCCTGTAACGCCGGGCCGCATTTGACCGATTTGGGTTTGACCGACGGCACCACCCGCCGGATCGTCGACCCGCTGATAGCCTGCCGGGAAACCCCGGAGCATACCCACAATAATAATCACGGAGCCTGATAATGGCTGACAACACGCTTCCTGCATCAACCCGGGGCCGCTGGCTGGAACGGCGATTTGCCCTCTACTCCCGCGGCAGCACGCTGCGCACCGAGTGCCTGGCGGGGGTCACCGGCTTTCTCGCCGCCGCCTATCTGCTGGTGGTGATCCCCGGCCTGCTGACGGTCGGCGGAATGGATAAAGGCGCGGTCACCACCGGAACCATTCTGGTCTTCGTCGCCGGCACGCTGCTGATGGCGTTCTACGCCAACCTGCCGTTTATCGTTGGCCCCGGCATCGGCGGGTCGGTGCTGGTGGGGGTCACCCTGGCCGGGAGCGAAGGCATCGGCTGGCAAATCGGCCTCGGCATCGCCTGCTGGTCCGGGATTCTGTTCTTCCTGTTGACCAAATTCGGCCTGCGCGAGGTGGTGACCCGCTCGGTGCCGCAGTCGATCAAGCTGGGGCTCACCGCCTCCATCGGGCTGTTCGTGGCGGTTCTCGGCTTTCGCAACGCCGGCCTGGTGCTGGCGAATGCGAAAACCAACGCGCTGATGCTCGGCGACTTCCTCTCCCCCGGCGCGCTGGTAGCGCTGTCCGGCCTGTTTCTCGCCATTGCGCTGCAGGCGCGGCGCATTCCGGGCGCGATCCTGTGGGCGATCCTCGTGGCCACCCTTGTCGGGATCCCCTTCGGCGTCACCCGGCTGCCGGCCAGCTTTATCGCCATGCCGCACTCGCTGACCCCGGTCCTCGGCCACGTCGATATGCTCGGCGCGCTGAATATCGCCTTTCTGCCGTTCCTGTTTATCTTTTTCGCCTCCGAGTTTTTCTCCACCATGGGAACCACTCTGGCGGTAGGCGGCGAGGCGGGCCTGCTGGACGAAGAGGGTAATATGGCGCACATCAACCGGCCGTTTATGGTTGACTCCATTGCCGCCGCCATCGGGCCGTGGGTCGGCATTCCGGCGGCCACCGCGCTGATTGAGTCCTCCGCGGCGGCCGAAGCCGGCGGTAAAACCGGGCTGACGGCGCTGGCGGCGGCGGTGATGTTCCTGCTGATGCTGCTGTTTACCCCGATTGCGCTGATGATCCCCAAAGAGGCCACCGCGCCGGCGCTGATCCTGATTGGCCTGAATATGTTCAGCGGCCTGCGCAAGGTCGATTTAGCCAACTTTACCGACGGGCTGCCGGTGCTGATGATGGTGATGATCACCCTGATTGCCAACAGCTTCGGTACCGGCATCGCCGGCGGGCTGCTGTTCTACGTGGTGATTAAGAGCGTGGCCGGAAAGTGGCGCGAGATCCCGTTAGGGCTGTGGATCCTCGCGATTCCCCTGGTCTACTACTTCGCGACCCTGGTCAGGCACTAGGGCGCCGGGCGCTGGTTGTGCAGCGCCTCGCAGCGGGCCTTCACCTCTTCATACAGCAAACGCACCGCGGCAGAGAGCTGCTTGCGGTGCGGGCAAATCATATTCAGCGGCACCCGGTCGCCCTGGTACTGCGGCAGCAGAACCTGCAGCCGCCCGGCGTGAATATCGTCGCTGACGTCGAGCCAGGACTTGTAGGCAAACCCCTCCCCGGCAATCGCCAGGCGGCGAATCACCTCCGCATCGTCGCTGACGATAACGCCGGAAACCTGCAGGTGCTGAACCTCCCCCGCCAGGCTTAACGACCAGCGGTCGAACTGCCTGCCGCGCAGCACGTACAGCAGGGCGTTGCGCTGCGCCAGATCCTCGAGGGTTTGCGGTTCGCCGTGTTCGGCGATCCACGCCGGGGAGGCCACCAGCACCCGGCGGTTTTCCGGAGCGACGGGAAGCGAGATAAACGACGCGTCGTCGTTATCGCCATAGCGAAAGGCCACGTCGACCGGGTCTTTAAACACGTCGGTGCGATGATCGGAGAACAGGATGCGCAGCCTGAGCTCCGGGTAGCGCTGGCGAAAGGCGCGAAACACGGTCAGCAGCAGATTGCGCCCGAGGTCGGAGGGCACCGCAATTTGCAGGGTGCCGCGGATTTGGTCATCCGGCAGCTGAATTTTTTGCAGCCCGGCCTGCAGGGTATCGAGCATCTGCGTGGCATAGGGCAGCCAGGTCTCCCCTTCGGGAGTCAGGCGCAGGCTGCGGGTTGAGCGGGCAAAAAGGCGGATATTCAGCGTGGTCTCCAGGCGCTTTATCGCCGCGCTGACCTGCGCCGGCTGCTGCCCGACCTCCCGCGCCGCGTCGCTGAAGCTGCCCAGCGCCGCCGCGCGGACAAATAACGTCAGATCTTCCAGCCTGAACATAGTCACTCCCACCTCCGGATCCCCGGATTTTTCCTAAAACAGGCGCGGTTTGCTGAATCGCGTAATCGGCACCATCGTTTGCTTACATTTTTCATCAACCAGTACTTGCCATCGCCCTCATGCTTCGGAATGATACGAGGCTGCGATTTTGAGTCCAGGATAATAATGAGGAATTTATGCGTAAAACAAAAATGCTGCTTCTGGGCGTACTGCTGGCCGGCACCGGCGCCGTTTGCTCGGTTTCCGCCGCCGATCTGCAGAAATATGAGCTGGACGGCGTCACCTCCGACTTCCAGCAGTTTCGCGTAGGCGATACCGTACCGCCGCTGTATATGACCCCGGAGTACACCATCAAGCAGTGGCAGCAGCGCCACCTGCCTGCGCCAGACGCCAACACCCACTGGACCTACATGGGCGGCAGCTACGTGCTGGTCACCGAGCCTGAAGGCAAAATTGTCAAAATTTACGACGGCGAGATTTTCTACCAGCACTGATTGCGCGACACGCGTAGCGGCCGCGAGCCGCCACGAAAAACGCCCGGTCCTTCTGCTGCTCCCGCATGGCGCAGCGAAGTCCCGGGCGTTGTTTTATCCGCGACGGTTACACCGCGCGGAAGGCGATCTCGCTGGGGATAACCTCACCCTGCCAGTAGAGCTGGGCCGCTACGCGCCCTGCCAGCTGGCGATAGATATCGGTAAACTCGCTTTCCGGGCGGGCGATCACCGTCGGGGTACCGTTATCCAGGTCCTCGCGCAGATGAATGTGTAGCGGCAGCTGGCCGAGCAGCTGGGTGTGATATTTTTCCGCCAGCTTCTCCGCACCGCCGGTGCCAAAGATAGCCTCATGGTGACCACAGTTGCTGCAAATATGCATGCTCATGTTCTCCACGATACCCAGCACCGGCACCTCCACTTTTTCGAACATCACGATGCCCTTTTTGGCATCGATTAGCGCGATGTCCTGCGGCGTGGTGACCACCAGCGCGCCGGTCACCGGGATGTTCTGCGCCAGCGTCAGCTGAATGTCGCCGGTGCCCGGCGGCATATCCAGCACCAGGTAGTCGAGATCCGGCCACAGCGTCTCCTGCAGCATCTGCATCAGCGCTTTACTGGCCATCGGGCCGCGCCACACCATGGCGTTCTCGTCAGTCACCAGATAGCCGATGGAGTTGGTGGCGAGGCCGAATTTCATAATCGGCGCCATATGGGTGCCGTCCGGCGAGGTAGGACGCTGATCTTCAGCGCCCAGCATGGTAGGAATCGACGGGCCGTAAATATCGGCGTCGAGAATACCGACCTTAGCCCCTTCCGCCGCCAGCGCCAGCGCGAGGTTGACCGCCGTAGACGATTTGCCGACGCCGCCCTTGCCGGAGCTCACGGCAATAATATTCTTCACGCCGTTGACGCCCGGCTGGTTTTTCACCCGCTTCAGGGTGGCGATGCTGTGCGTCAGCTTCCAGTCGATAGCCTGCGCGCCGGTAATGCGCAGCAGCTCGGCGCTGCACTGCTCTTTCAGGGCTTCAAAAGCGCTGTGCCAGACGAACGGCATCTGAATCTCGATATGCACGGTGTCATCCAGCCAGGCAACGTGGTGCAGCGCCTTCAGCGCGGTGAGATTATGCTTCAAAGTGGGGTGCTGAAAATTAGCCAGCGTTCCGGCGACCATCGCACGTAGACG
Source organism: Klebsiella sp. Ech2A (assembly GCF_030078455.1). NCBI lineage: Bacteria > Pseudomonadati > Pseudomonadota > Gammaproteobacteria > Enterobacterales > Enterobacteriaceae > Klebsiella > Klebsiella sp. Ech2A. The sequence goes on from NZ_JAQGFU010000122.1 coordinate 4,228, forward strand.
TTCGGGGGATTTGGCCTGGGATTGCGAATTCATCCCGACTCCTTTGTTGTTATGAGATGCTTTCAGTAATGATTGAGTTTATCACAGCTGAGGATTATCCATATATGGTCAGCCATTTATGGCGCACCCAGTGCCCTTTTGGTAATATCGGAAGCCCTTTTTACAACAGAAGATGTAATGCTCACTATGACTCAAGTCGCGAAGAAAATTCTGGTAACGTGCGCACTGCCGTACGCCAACGGCTCAATCCACCTCGGCCACATGCTGGAGCACATCCAGGCTGATGTCTGGGTCCGTTACCAGCGAATGCGCGGCCACGAGGTCAACTTCATCTGCGCCGACGACGCCCACGGCACGCCGATCATGCTGAAGGCTCAGCAGCTTGGCGTCTCTCCGGAGCAGATGATTGGCGAGATGAGTCAGGAGCACCAGACCGATTTTGCCGGTTTCGACATTAGCTACGATAACTACCACTCCACCCACAGCGACGAAAATCGCGAGCTGTCGGAGCTTATCTACTCGCGCCTGAAAGAGAACGGTTTTATTAAAAACCGCACCATCTCTCAGCTCTACGATCCGGAAAAAGGGATGTTCCTCCCCGACCGTTTCGTGAAGGGGACCTGCCCGAAATGCAAATCCCCGGATCAGTACGGCGATAACTGCGAAGTGTGCGGCGCGACCTACAGCCCGACCGAGCTTATCGAGCCGAAATCGGTGGTTTCCGGCGCGACGCCGGTGATGCGTGAATCCGAGCACTTCTTCTTCGACCTGCCCTCCTTCAGCGAGATGCTGCAGGCGTGGACCCGCAGCGGCGCGCTGCAGGAGCAGGTGGCGAATAAGATGCAGGAGTGGTTCGAGTCGGGCCTGCAGCAGTGGGACATCTCCCGCGATGCGCCGTACTTCGGCTTCGAAATCCCCAACGCGCCGGGCAAATACTTCTACGTCTGGCTGGACGCGCCGATCGGCTACATGGGTTCATTCAAAAACCTGTGCGACAAGCGCGGCGATAGCGAAAGCTTTGACGCCTACTGGAAGAAAGATTCCGACGCCGAGCTGTATCACTTTATCGGCAAGGATATCGTCTACTTCCACAGCCTGTTCTGGCCGGCGATGCTGGAAGGCAGCGGCTTCCGCAAGCCGACCAACCTGTTCGTTCACGGCTACGTGACGGTCAACGGCGCGAAGATGTCTAAATCGCGCGGCACCTTCATCAAGGCCAGCACCTGGCTGAACCACTTTGATGCCGATAGCCTGCGCTACTACTACGCCGCCAAGCTCTCTTCGCGCATCGACGATATCGACCTGAACCTCGAAGACTTCATTCAGCGCGTCAACGCCGACATCGTCAACAAGCTGGTTAACCTCGCGTCGCGCAACGCCGGCTTTATCGCCAAACGTTTCGACGGCGTGCTGGCCGCCGAGCTGGCGGACCCGGCGCTGTACCAAACCTTCACCGATGCGGCAGCAAGCATTGGCGAAGCCTGGGACAGCCGCGAGTTCGGTAAAGCCATCCGTGAAATCATGGCGCTGGCCGACGTGGCAAACCGCTACGTTGACGAGCAGGCGCCGTGGGTAGTCGCCAAACAGGAAGGCCGCGATGGCGATCTGCAGGCGATCTGCACCATGGGCCTGAATATGTTCCGCGTGCTGATGACCTGGCTCAAGCCGGTGCTGCCGCAGCTGGCCGCCCGCGCCGAAGCCTTCCTCAACAGCGAACTGGGCTGGGATGCTATCCAGCAGCCGCTGCTGGCGCATAAGGTCAACACCTTCAAAGCGCTGTATAACCGCATCGAAATGAAGCAGGTTGAGGCGCTGGTAGAGGCATCGAAGGAAGAGGTGAAGGCGCTTTCCGCACCGGTCACCGGTCCGCTGGCGGACGATCCGCTGCAGGAAACCATCACCTTTGATGATTTTGCCAAAGTGGATATGCGCATCGCGCTGATTGAAAACGCCGAATTCGTCGACGGCTCCGACAAGCTGCTGCGCCTGACGCTGGATATCGGCGGCGAGAAGCGCAACGTCTTCTCCGGCATCCGCAGCGCCTACCCCGATCCGCAGGCGCTGATTGGCCGCCTGACGGTGATGGTAGCGAACCTCGCGCCGCGCAAGATGCGCTTCGGCATCTCCGAAGGAATGGTGATGGCGGCGGGCCCTGGCGGGAAGGATATCTTCCTGCTCAGCCCGGACAGCGGCGCCCAGCCGGGCCAACAGGTCAAATAATCTCCGCGAAAAACGCTGCCCCGGCAGCGTTTTTTTTGCCCGCGGCCCGCCCGGGCGGGCGCTTTTATTTGCACCCCTCGCGGATAAGAACAATACTCAATACGCTATTCTGACAACGGAACGGTATACATACCAACACAGGGAACCGGGATGAAATACACACACAGGCTGACCGCAATCGCCGTCGCCGCTCTGCTGGCCACGGCGCTGGTCGGCTGCGACAACAAAAAAGAGCAGAGCAAAACCTTTAACCGCGCGGCCGAAGGCGTCGAGCTCAGCTTTACCTACTACTATGATGGCGATAAGGTGCTGCGCCAGGATGCCAACAACACCATCCCCTATAAAACCATCGGCGCCAGCAATAAAGAGCAGGCGCGGGCGATTATTGAACCGATGAGCAGCGTTTACCGCAGCATAAAGGGCGTGGAGCAGACCATCGACTATAAAGACAGCTATGCCCTGGAGCATCTGAGCGTCGATTTTAGCGAGGCGAAAATCAGCGAGCTGTGCAAGCTGCCGGGATCGATGTTTACCGACTGCTCGCGGCAGTTCGTGTCGATGTCGGTGTCGACAAAATTACTCGAAGAGCAGGGTTTTCAGGAAGTGAAGTAGGTCATCGCCCGGCTAAGCGTTGCGCCAGCCGGGCCGCCTGAGGCTGCAACTCAGGCTTTGGCGGCGTGAACACGCTCGGTCAGACCGCGCAGGAAATAGCGCAGGAACTGATCGCCGCACTCGCGGAAGTTTTTATGCTCCGGCGCGCGCATCATGGCGGTAATTTCCGGCATCGAGACGCGGAACTGCTGCTGGGTCAGAATGGCGAGAATATCGTCGGTCTTCAGGGAGAAGGCGATACGCAGCTTTTTCAGCACGATATTGTTATTCACCCGACGCTCAACCGCCAGCGGCGGCGCGGACTCATCTTTACCGCGTTTATCGTAAATCAGACCGTTCAGGAAGATCGACAGGAGGATATCCGGGCAGCGCTGGAAGCCGTCCTCATCCTCTTTTTTAAGCCACGGTACCAGCTGCTCTGCGCTGACGACGGAATCGCCGAGCGCGAAAATACGCACCAGGCCATCATTATTGGTTTTCAAGGTGTAGCGCAGGCTACGTAGGATATCGTTGCTGATCATAATGCCTTCATGATGAAAAATACTGGCGCTAAGTCTACCACGATTCTGCCGTTTTACAGACCAATCGCCTCTTTCAGGCTTTTTAAGTAGCGGCGGCTGACCGGCACCGTATGCCCGGCGCGCATCAGCAGCTCGGCCTGGCCGTTCTCCTCGAGACGGATCTCCTTCAGGTGGGCCATATTGACCAGATACTGACGATGGCAGCGCAGCAGCGGCGTTCGGCTCTCGAGGGTGCGCAGGGTCAGCTCGGTAAAGCCCTCCTTCCCTTCGCTGTCGGTGACGTAGATACCGCTCATCCGGCTGCTGACAAACGCCACGTCCTCCATCTGCAGCAGCCAGATCCGACTATGCCCGCTGCAGGGAATATACTTCAGCGCCTGCTGGGTACCGTCGAGCAGCGAGATATCCTGCAGGCTGCGCTCCTGGCGCAGGCGCGCAAGGGTTTTATCCAGCCTCGCGGCCTCAATCGGCTTGAGCAGATAGTCAAACGCGTGCTCCTCGAACGCCTTAACCGCATATTCGTCGAAGGCGGTCAGGAACACGATATAGGGCCGATGCTCCGGGTCGAGCATGCCGACCATCTCCAGCCCGCTGATGCGCGGCATCTGGATGTCGAGGAACAGCACGTCCGGGCGCAGCTTGTGCACCGCGCCGATCGCCTCAACGGCGTTACCGCACTCGCCCACCACCTCGATATCGCTCTGCGCTTCCAGCAGGATCCGCAGGTTTTCACGCGCCAGCGGCTCATCATCAACTATCAGTACTTTTAACACGCGCTCTCCTCCACGGGCAGTCGCAGCGTAACGCGGGTAAAGCGCTCGGCTTCACAGGTCACGGTAATTCCACACTCGACGCCAAATCGCGCCCGCAGCCGCCGGTCCACCAGGCTCATGCCGAGTCCGCTGGCGTCCGGATTGGCCTGATACAGCCCGGCGTTATCTTCGATATCCAGCTGCAGCCAACGCTCATCCTGGCTGGCGCGAATGATAATCTCGCCCACCCCAAGGTGCTGCGAGGTGCCGTGCTTAATGGCGTTTTCCACGATCGGCTGCAGCGTAAACGCCGGCAGCTGGTGATGCGCCAGCGCCTCGGGCACCAGCATCTGAATCTGTAGATTGGCCTGGAAACGCGCCTTTTCAATCTGCAGGTAGGCGTTCACATGCTCGATCTCATCCGCCAGGGTGACAATTTCCGACGGCCGCTTCAGGTTCTTGCGAAAGAAGGTCGACAGATACTGCACCAGCTGGCCGGCCTGGTCGCTGTCGCGACGGATCACCGCCTTCAGGGTATTGAGGGCGTTGAACAGAAAATGCGGGTTAACCTGGGCATGCAGCAGCTTAATTTCCGACTGGGTGAGCAGCGCCTTCTGGCGCTCATACTGCCCGGCAAGAATTTGCGCCGACAGCAGCTGGGCAATCCCCTCGCCCAGCGTGCGGTTGATTGAGCTGAACAGCCGGTTCTTGGCCTCGTACAGCTTGATGGTGCCAATCACCCGCTGGTTCTCGCCGCGCAGCGGGATCACCAGCGTCGAGCCGAGCTTGCAGTGCGGATGGATTGAGCAGCTATAGGGAACCTCGTTGCCGTCGGCATACACCACCTCCCCGCTGTCGATCGCCTTTTGAGTGTAGAGGGAGGAGATTGGCTTGCCGGGCAGATGGTGATCGTCGCCGATGCCGGTGAAGGCCAGCAGCCGGTCGCGATCGGTAATCGCCACCGCGCCGATATCCAGCTCCTGGATAAGCACCTGCGCCACCCGCATGCTGTTCTCTTCGTTAAACCCCTGGCGCAGGATCCCCTCCGTCGAGGCCGCAACCTTCAGCGCGGTGGCGGAAAACGCCGAGGTGTATTTTTCAAACATCGCCCGCTTATCGAGCAGGATGCGCATAAACAGCGCGGCGCCAACGGTGTTGGTGACCATCATCGGCGCGGCAATGCTCTGCACCAGATGCAGAGCGTCCTGAAACGGGCGCGCGATCAGCAGGATGATCATCATCTGCACCAGCTCGGCAAAGAAGGTGATCGCCCCGGCGGTCAGCGGGCTAAAGACCTTATCCGGCCGCCCGCGCTTGACGAGGACGCTGTGCACCAGCCCGCCAAGCAGGCCTTCAACAATGGTGGAAACCATGCAGCTTAGCGCGGTCATGCCGCCAAGCGAGTAGCGGTGCAGCCCGCCGGTCAGCCCGACGAGGCCCCCGACCACCGGCCCGCCGAGCAGGCCGCCCATCACCGCGCCGATGGCCCGGGTATTGGCGATAGAGTCTTCGATATGCAGACCGAAGTAGGTCCCCATAATGCAGAAAATGGAGAAGGTGACGTAGCACAGCAGCTTGTGCGGCAGACGGACGGTAACCTGCATCAGGGGGATAAACAGCCGCGTCTTGCTCATCAGCCACGCGATGACTAAAAAGACGCACATCTGCTGAAGCAGCAGCAACACCAGATCGAACTCGTACATACCCGCAGACCACACATCACCTGAAAGCGCGTAACATACACCGCCGGGGAAAATCTTTCTTTGAAGCGCTACATGAAAATGAACATTCATGACCGCGATCGCACTTCTTAGCGCCTCGCTCTCTTTTGTCAGCTCAAAAAATGAGCAAATATTTCCCCTTCCACAAACAGCTTCTACAGTTATAGGGAGGAGAATTCTGCGGGAGGGGAAGAGATGACGCTTTATACGATTGGCGAAGTGGCCCAGCTTTGCGATGTTAACCCGGTAACGCTTCGCGCCTGGCAGCGGCGCTACGGACTGCTTAAACCCCAGCGTACCGACGGCGGCCACCGCCTGTTCAACGAGCAGGAAATTGACCGCATCCGCGAAATTAAGCGCTGGATTGACTCCGGCGTTCAGGTAGGCAAAGTCAAAACGCTGCTCGCCGACAGCGACCCGCAGGAGCAAGGCGGCTGGCGCGAACAGCAGGAGATCGTGCTAACGCTGCTCCACGACGGCAGCTACCATCGCCTGCGGTCGTGGATAAAAGAGCGCAGCCACAGCTACTCCGCGCACACCCTGGTCAACCACCTGTTTGTCCCTTTACGCCATCGCCTGCTCAGCCCCCAGCCGACGCTTATCGCGCTGCGCGGCATTCTCGACGGGATCCTCATCAACCATATTGCGCAGAGCCTCGCCAGCGCCTGGAAGCGCCCCGGCAGCCACGCGCTGGTGGTGGGCTGGAACACCGGCGACATTACCCGGCTGTGGCTGGAGGGCTGGGTGGCCAGCGAACAGGGCTGGCGGGTCGACGTCGTCGCCCACTCGCTGACGCAGATTCGCCCGGAGCTGTTTTCCGAGAGCACCCTACTGGTGTGGTGCGGCGAAACGCCCGCCCCCGCCGAGCAGGAGCAGCTGCTGGAGTGGCAGCAGCAGGGGCACGTTATCTGGCTAAATAGCAATTAATGTTTCATTAACACCCGCGCTTCACCGTATAATCGCCCCGTTAACATCAGGAGCCTATTATGAAGCCAGCAAAAATTGCGGTTATTACCCTGTTCTTATTTATGGCTATCGGCGGGATCAGCGGCGTTATGCTTGCCGGTTACTCCTTTATCGTTCGCGGCGGTGTCGGCTGATTCGCTGATTCAGCCGCTCAAACCCGCGGTCGACCACGATCGCCGCCAGCGCCACCAGCAGCGCCCCCTGCAGAACATAGGCGGTATTAAACCCGCTCAGGCCAATGACGATCGGCGTGCCGAGCGTATTGGCCCCGACGGTTGAGGCAATCGTCGCCGTTCCCATATTGACGATCGTCGAAGTGCGAATACCGGCCAGCATCACCGGCGCCGCCAGCGGCAGCTCGACTTTTACCAGCCGCTGCCAGCCGGTCATCCCCATACCCTGCGCTACCTCAAGCGCCCCCGAGGGCACCGCGCTCAGCCCCGCCAGGGTGCCCTGCAGCACCGGCAGAATGCCGTACAGCGCCAGCGCGATCAGCGCCGGCTCCCAGCCAAACCCGAGCACCGGAACCGCAATCGCCAGCACCGCCACCGGCGGAAAGGTCTGCCCCATGGCGGCGATGGTCTCCACCAGCGGGCGAAATTCGCGGCCCGCGGGGCGGGTTACCGCAATCCCCGCTCCCACGCCGATAAGCGTTGCCGCGAGGCTGGAGAGCGCCACCAGCCAACAGTGGGCGAGGGTCAGGGCAAGAAAGCTCTGCTGCTGATAGACCGGGCGCGGCAGCTCCGGAAACAGGGCGCTAAACAGCGGCGCGCTGTAGGGAAGCGCCAGCAGAATGGCGATAAACAGCGCCAGCAGCCACAGCAGCGGATCACGCAGAACCTTCATGCCGACCCCCCTCGCGCAGCAGATCGGCAAAGTGCAGCGTCCCGCACGCGGCTCCCCGTTCATCCACCACCGGCAGCACCTCGCGGCGGTGGGCCACGAACAGCGACAGCGCTTCGCGCAGCGTCATCGCCACGTTGAGGGTATCTCCGGCGAGACGTTCATCGCGGCGCAGATAGTCGCCGACGCCGCGCAGCGACAGCAGGCGCACGCCAAGCTCGCTGCGGCCAAAAAAGGTCTCAACAAAGTCGTTCTTCGGCTGCAGCAGCATCTGCAGCGGCTCCCCCTGCTGCACCACTTCCCCGCCGTCCATCAGCACCAGGTGATCCGCCAGCCGCAGCGCCTCGTCAATATCGTGGGTGACCAGGACAATGGTGCGCCCCAGCAGCCGGTGAATGCGGATCATCTCCTGCTGCAGCGCCTCGCGGGTCACCGGATCGAGCGCGCCGAAGGGTTCGTCCATCAGCAGCACCTCCGGGTTGGCCGCCAGCGCCCGCGCCACCCCAACCCGCTGCTGCTGGCCGCCGGAAAGCTGGTGCGGATAGCGCGCCCGCAGCGTAGCCTCCAGCCCCAGCAGCGCCATCAGCTCATCAACCCGCGCCGCCACTTTTTGACGCGGCCACTTCTGCAGCTGCGGGACGGTGGCGATATTCTGCGCCACCGTCCAGTGGGGAAACAGGCCTATCGACTGGATGGCGTAGCCCATCCGCCGACGCAGCGCCAGCACCGGCTGCTCGCGGATATCCTGGCCGGCGAAGCGGATGGTGCCGCTGTCGTGCTCGACCAGCCGGTTGATCATCTTCAGCGTCGTCGACTTGCCCGAGCCCGAGGTGCCGATCAGCACCGAGAATGCCCCTTCCCGCAGGTGCAGGTTGAGGTTTTTCACCGCCGGCTGCCCGGCAAACGATTTGCTTACGCCGTCAAATTCAATCACCGGCCTCTCCTTTTAGCAACGCGCCCCACAGCGCAAAAAGCGCATCCACCACCACCGCCAGCGCAATCGTCGGGATCACCCCGAGCAGCACCAGGTCCAGCGCGCTCCTGAGCAGGCCC
>NZ_JAQGFU010000123.1:0-12832 GCF_030078455.1 Klebsiella sp. Ech2A
GCATGCGCTGAAGAAAATGCTGGCGAAAGCCGGGCGTCAGGGCCAGGCGCTGTAGCTCGGGTTAAGCCTCGCGGGCCGCGGCAAGCACCGCGGCGCCAAGCGCGGCGAGGCCCTGGCCGCGAGAGGCGCTAAGCTGCGCGCGCAGACCCAGCTCGTCGAACAGCGCCAGCGGATCGCGAGCCTGCAGCTCGGCGGCGCTTTTCCCCTCAACGGCCGTCAGCAGCACGGCCAGCAGGCCGCGAACGATCCGCCCCTCGCTGTCGCCGAAGAAATGCAGCCGACCGTCGCGCAGGGTGTGCCCCAGCCAGACGCGGTTTTCACAGCCGGCAATCTCCGTCGTGCGGGCTTTCACCTCGTCCGCCAGCGGCGGCAGCTTTTTGCCTAACAGAATCAGCTGGCGATACTTATCCTCCCACTGGCTCAGCGGGGCGAAGGTTTGCCGCAGCGTCGCTTCAGTGATGGCGGTGCCAAACGGATGGTTCTGCGGGTTGGGAGTCGTCATTAGTCCACCAAAATTTCCAGAGCGCGGTCAACGGCATGCACCAGCGCGTAAACGTCATCCTGCGTATTATAAGGCGCAAACGAGGCGCGCAGGGTGCCGCTGACGCCAAGCACCGCCAGCAGCGGCTGGGCGCAGTGCTGCCCGGCGCGAAGCGCGATGCCGGACTCCGCCAGCAGCGTCACCATATCGCCGTGGTGCACGCCGGCGAAATCAAACGCCAGCAGGCTTGAGCTTTGGCAGCGGAAGGAGCGGAAGCCCGGACGCTTCGCCAGCTCGTCTTCAGCCAGCGTCGCCAGGCTGCGGCTCCAGCTTTCGGCCTGGGCGATATCGGTCTCCTGCAGCCACTCCAGCGCTGCGCTCAGGCCAATGACGCCGGCGACGTTTGGCGTGCCGGCCTCCAGCCGATAGGGAATGGGCTGGGTTTTAAACCCGTCGAAGGTGACTTCGGTAATCATTTTACCGCCGCCGAGCCACGGCGACATGGCGTTCAGCAGTTCGCTTTTACCGTACAGCGCGCCAATCCCCGTCGGGCCGTACAGCTTATGCCCGGAGAAGGCGTAAAAGTCGATATCCAGATTCTGGACGTCGGCCGGGAAATGCACCGCGCCCTGTGCGCCGTCGACCATCACCACCATTCCGGCCTCGTGTGCGAGGCGGATCGCCAGCGCCAGATCCGGGCAGCCGCCGGTCACGTTAGACATCTGGCCAATGGCCAGCACCCGGCTGCGCGGCGTAATCAGGGAGGGCAGGCTCGCCACGTCAGGCAGGCGATCGGCGCCGATGGGCAGCTTCACCACCCGGGCGCCGGTTTGCTCGGCCACCATCAGCCAGGGAACCAGATTGGCGTGATGCTCCGCTTCGCTGACGATGATTTCGTCGCCGGGCCGCAGGCGCGGGCGCACGTAGCTCTGGGCCACCATGTTAATGGCTTCGGTGGTGCCGCGGGTCCAGACGATATCTTTGCCCGACGGCGCGTTAAGCAGCGCCGCGACGCGCTCGCGGGCGTCTTCATAACGTTCGGTCAGGCGCCGGGCGGCGGCAAACTGGCTGCGGTGCACGTTGCCGGCGCTGAGGCGATAGAACCGATCGCTGGCCTCGATGGTGGCCAGCGGCTTTAGCGCCGTCGCCGCGCTATCAAGGTAAACGCCGGCATCGGCCAGAGCCGGAAACTGCGCGCGAAACTGAGCGGGATTGAATGCGTTCATGGAGCTCCTCGTTGCAATCCGACGATCGTCGCGCAATTTATCCGTCAGGGCAAGGCTGACAAGCACCGGATAAGGAAGAGAGGGGAAATTCAGGGCAAAAAAAAGCACCGCGCGTTGCGGTGCTACATTAAATCACTATGGACAGACAGGGTAAATGTACAGGAAGTGAAAAGGGGGTAGCTTAGCCACCATGGTCCGCAAAGACAGACCAATTGCAAACACAACAACACAACATCACAACCGTAAGCCAAAAGCTTGTTGGAACACGCATTCCAAAAAAAGCTCTTCGTTCCGGCTCAGGAAGTGCGGCCACTATAGGTATTTGCTGGTAGAACCTCAACGGACAAATTATAATGGCTCAGATAAAAAAAACTAATAGGTTAACTGTTGTTTCCTATTTGTTAAATTGCCTTAACATCTAAGCCAGAATAACCATGTCAAAGCGATTACCACCTCTGAATGCATTACGTGTTTTTGATGCAGCCGCACGTCATTTAAGCTTCACTCGCGCAGCCGATGAGCTTTTTGTGACCCAGGCCGCAGTAAGTCACCAAATCAAGTCACTAGAGGACTTTCTTGGGCTGAAGCTGTTTCGGCGGCGCAATCGATCGCTGCTGCTGACGGAAGAGGGCCAGAGCTATTTTCAGGATATTAAAGATATTTTTTCGCAGCTGACGGAGGCGACGCGTAAACTGCAGGCGCGAAGCGCAAAAGGGGCCTTAACGGTCAGCCTGTTGCCCAGTTTTGCGATTCAGTGGCTGGTCCCGCGCCTTTCAAGCTTTAACTCAGCTTATCCGGGAATTGACGTCAGAATCCAGGCGGTGGACCGTCAGGAGGACAAGCTGGCGGATGACGTTGACGTGGCGATTTTCTACGGCCGCGGCAACTGGCCGGGGCTGCGCGTCGAAAAACTGTACGCCGAGTATCTGCTGCCGGTGTGCTCGCCGCTGCTGCTGACCGGTGACAAGGCGTTGAAAACGCCTGCGGATCTGGCGCAACATACGCTATTGCACGACGCTTCCCGTCGCGACTGGCAAACTTATACCCGCCAGCTGGGTCTAAGCCATATTAACGTCCAGCAGGGGCCGATTTTCAGCCACAGCGCAATGGTGCTGCAGGCGGCCATTCACGGACAGGGGGTCGCGCTCGCCAATAACGTGATGTCCCAGTCCGAAATTGAAGCCGGCCGCCTGGTCTGTCCGTTTAATGATGTTCTGGTCAGTAAAAATGCCTTTTATCTGGTTTGTCATGACAGTCAGGCTGAACTGGGTAAAATAGCCGCCTTCCGGCAGTGGATACTGGCGAAAGCGGCCAGTGAACAAGAAAAATTTCGCTTTCGTTACGAACAATAAATGATTGTAGGGTAATAACATGACCAGCCGTTTTATGCTGATATTCGCCGCGATAAGCGGTTTTATCTTTGTTGCTCTGGGCGCCTTCGGCGCGCACGTGTTAAGCCGGTCGCTGGGCGTTGCGGAAATGGGCTGGATCCATACCGGTCTTGAGTACCAGGCCTTCCATACGCTGGCCATTTTTGGCCTGGCGGTGGCGATGCAGCGCCGCATCAGCATCTGGTTTTACTGGAGCAGCGTCTTTATGGCGCTGGGTACCGTTTTGTTCAGCGGCAGCCTTTACTGCCTGGCGCTGTCGCATTTACGCCTGTGGGCGTTCGTTACGCCGGTGGGAGGCGTCAGCTTCCTCGCCGGCTGGGTTTTAATGTTAATTGGTGCAATTCGTCTGAAACGTAAGGGCGTTGTTCATGAATAAGGTTGTCCTCTATTGTCGCCCCGGGTTTGAGAAGGAGTGCGCAGCAGAAATTACCGATAAGGCATCCCGCCTTGAGGTGTTTGGTTTTGCCCGCGTGAAGGATAACGCCGGGTACGTGATTTTTGAATGCTATCAGGCGGAAGACGGCGACAGGCTGGCGCGCGAACTGCCGTTCAGCTCGCTGGTCTTTGCCCGCCAGATGTTTGTGGTGGGCGAACTGCTGCGCGACCTGCCGCCGGAAGACCGCATCACGCCGATTGTCGGCATGCTGCAGGGCGTGGTGGAGAAGGGCGGCGACCTGCGGGTGGAAGTGGCCGATACCAATGAAAGCAAAGAGCTGATGAAGTTCTGCCGTAAGTTTACGGTTCCGCTGCGCGCGGCCCTGCGCGAAGCGGGCGTGCTGACCAACTACGAAACCACGAAGCGTCCGGTGGTGCACGTATTCTTTATCGCTCCGGGCTGCTGCTATACCGGCTACTCCTACTCCAACAACAACTCCCCGTTCTATATGGGGATCCCGCGGCTTAAATTCCCTGCCGATGCGCCGAGCCGCTCGACGCTGAAGCTGGAAGAGGCGTTCCACGTCTTTATCCCGGCCGATGAGTGGGACGAGCGCCTGGGCAACGGCATGTACGCGGTGGATCTTGGCGCCTGTCCCGGCGGCTGGACCTATCAGCTGGTGAAGCGCAACATGTGGGTTTCGTCGGTCGATAACGGCCCGATGGCGCAGAGCCTGATGGATACCGGACAGGTGACCTGGCTGCGTGAAGACGGCTTCCGCTACCGCCCGACGCGTAACAACATCTCGTGGATGGTGTGCGACATGGTGGAAAAACCGGCTAAGGTTGCGGCGCTGATGGCGCAGTGGCTGGTCAACGGCTGGTGCCGCGAGACTATCTTCAACCTGAAGCTGCCGATGAAAAAGCGCTATGAAGAGCTGTCGCGCAATCTGGCCTACATCCAGGAACAGCTGGATGAGCACGGCATCAATGCGCAGATTCAGGCGCGCCAGCTGTATCACGATCGTGAAGAAGTGACCGTTCATATTCGCCGCCTGTGGGCTGCGGTTGGCGGTCGTCGCGACGAGCGCTAGCTCCGCGTCGTCTCCCGGGTAGCGGCACCGCTATCCGGGCTCTCCTCTCCCTTCTCCTGCCGGCTATTTTGCCGCGATAGGCTCATCAGAAATGATGTGCGTCACGTCATCGAGATGGCCAATGCTGGCCTCGCCCGAGCGGTTAAACTTACTCTTATCGATCAGCAGCAGGGACTGCGCCGCTCGCTTGAGCAGCAGAGATTTGAACTCGGCGTTAACCGCATTTGAATCCCAAAGCGCGCCGTTGCTGTCGATACCCTCGCAGGAAAAAACGAACAGATCGATCTCCAGCGATCGCAGCTGTGGTATAAGCGAAGCGCTGACGTAGCAGCCGTATTTACGCTGCAGGGTGCCGCCGGAGCAGGTGAGCTGGATATGCTCGCGCTTGCTGAGCTCCTGGCAGATGGGCTGGCTGTTGGTAAACACGTGCAGGTTGACGTCCGGGAGCTGGCGGGCCAGATACCAGCAGGTGGAGCTGGCGTCGAGTGCGATAACCATCCCTTCTTCTATCCAGGCAAGGGCCTCGCGGGCGATATCGGCTTTGTGGGCATAGTGGCTTTTGAGGCGGATGTGAAACGGATCGCCGCTGTCCTGGCTCTGGCGATGAATGATCTTGACGCGCCCGTGGTTACGCAGCACTTTGCCCTGCGACTGCAGCTCGCTGAGGTCGCGGCGAATCGTCTCTTTACTGACCGCGAGCTGCAGCGATAGGGCTTCAGTCGTCAGGCTACTGTGGTTGATCAGCAGGTCTATTATCGCCTGCTGGCGTGCCGCTTTCATTTTCTCTCACCCTGTCAGTCAATAAACGCCCGCATCAGGCGGGCGCTCCGGCATGAGATTACGGCGTTACTCCTTTTTTTAAAAGAATATTCCCGTACTTCGCGCGCTCCCCTGTGATAACGATCGCAAAGGCTTTTTGCGCCCGCTCGTAGAACGCAAAGCGATCGATGCGGATGACTTCCGGGCACGGAGACTGCCGGGAGAGCGCATCGCGATAGCGGCGCTCAACGTCGGGGTCGAGCGCGTCGCCCGCCACCGCCGCCATCATCACCAGCGGCGGCGCGTAGCCGTCGAGCTCAAACAGCGGCGCGATCGCCAGCAGGAGATCGCTGACCAGCAGGCCATCGGCGCGAATGACCTGCGGCCCCATACTGTGGGCCGGGAAGTGGGCGTCGGAAAAAATAATTTCATCTCCGTGGCCCATCTCGGCCAGGATCTTCAGCAGCTCGGGGGAGATGAGTGGCGAGATAGTTTTTAGCATGTCATACCTCATCTATCAGTTCAGGTTCGGTTTGTGGATAAAAGTAGCGGTACCGGTAGCGCACCTCGGCTCTGGCCTGCTCCGGGCTGGCAAACTCGCCGGCGCCGTACCAGCCGTACATCGCCGCGCCGGCAACGGTGGTTTCAGCGTCATCGAGGACCTTAACCGGCATATCCAGCGCGTTAGCTTTAATTTGATTCCACAGCGCGTTGCGGCTGCCGCCGCCCACCAGCAGAAGTTCGCGGGCCTTAAAGCCGCCGATTTTCTCCAGGGTGCGCAGGTGGCTCTGCAGCTGGGCGGTTAAGCCCTCCAGCGCGGCGCGATAAAAATGGCCGCGGGTGGTATTCAGCGTTACGCCCTGCCAGCCCGCATCCCGGCAGGCCAGCAGATCGCAGCGCATCTTCACGCCTTCGGCGCCGGCGGGAATAAGGCGCGCTTCCTCAATCAGCGTCTGCCACGGCGTCTCCGGCGTCCACAGCAGCTGGCGCACCCACTCCAGCACGCCGGACGCCAGCCACTGCATTCCGGGGTTGGTCAGGCCGGGCTGGCTGTCCAGCTCGCAGGTTGAGCCGGGGTACTGGCTCAGCAGCGGGGTGTTAACCTCGGCGCTGCGCACCATCAGAATTTCCCAGGTGCCGGAGGAGAGCACCGGTTCGTCCTGCTGCGCGCCGGCGCCAAACAGCGCGAACTGGGTATCGTGCCCGGCGGAGAAAACCGGTATTCCGACGGGGAGCTGCAGCAGCGCGGCGGCGTCGGCCTGAAGGGTGCCGATTTTGTCTCCCGCCTCCACCAGCCGCGGGAACAGCCGACGCGAGATCCCCGCGGCCTGCAGGATCTCGGGGCTAAACTCGCGCTGGTGAATATCCAGCATCTGGCCGGTACCCGCCATGGTGATATCGGTGGTGAACTCGCCGGTTAAGCGGTGGTTGATAAGCGATGAGATAAACAGCCAGGCGTGCGCCTTTTCCAGCAGCTGCGGGTGGTTCTCTTTCAGCCATACCAGCTTATATAACGTATTGAAGCTGAAGGCCCCGACGCCGGAGATCTCCTGCAGCCGCTGGGCCGGCATTATTCGGCCTATGTCGCGCATCACCGCCGCGGTGCGCGGGCATTTCCAGCTGATCGTCGGGTAGAGCAGGGCGCCGCGTTCGTCGACCAGCGCGCCGTCGACGCCAAAGGTGGTGACCGTAATCCCGCGAATGCGGCAGGCGGCCAACTCCGCCGCGAGCGTCTGGCAGCAGCTGGCGAAGCGCTGGAGGATCGCCTCCAGAGACCACTGGTGCCAGGCGCCGTTTTCCGCAGCGACGTCGCTGGCGTTGGGGGTTGACGCGCGGGCGACAATCTTCCCCTGCCGATCGACCGCGATGGCCCGGACGTTGGTTGCCCCGCAATCGAGGACCAGAATAACCTCTTGTTTCATCATTGCTCCTGAAACAAAAAAAGCCCTTTCGCGATGAAAGGGCGGAACGTATTAACGTTTGTACAGCGGGCCATAGTTCTGGCAGGCGCGGTAGTCCTGACCTTCGGTATCCATCCCGTGCGCAGACCAGGTGGAAGGGCGATAGATTTTCGCCTCTTCCACGTTATGCATGCAGACCGGAATGCGCAGCATGGCGGCGAGGGTAATAAAGTCCGCGCCGACGTGGCCAATGGTCAGCACGCCGTGGTTTGCCCCCCAGTTCGCCATCACCGAATAGACGTCGCTGAACGGGCCCTTGCCGGTCAGACGCGGCGCAAACCAGGTGGTTGGCCAGGTGGAGTTGGTGCGCGCATCCAGCTGGTCGTGCATCTCTTTCGGCAGCTCGACGCTCCAGCCTTCGGCGATTTGCAGGACCGGCCCCAGGCCCTTAATAATGTTGACCCGGGTCATGGTAAACGGCACGCCGCCTTCGGTGAGGAAGCGCGAGGAGAAGCCGCCGCCGCGGAAATACTCGTGGATCGCCGGGCACCACTCGGTGGCCGCGAGGCAGGCGTCCGCCTCCTGCTGCGAGATTTCCCAATGCGGTTTCATGGTCGGCTTGCCCGCGGCATCGCGCTGTTTACAGGAGCCGTCCAGCGCCGCAGAGCCGGAGTTGATCAGGTGGATAATGCCGTGCTGCGCCAGCCCGGTAAGCGGCTGACCCGTCACCCGTTCAACCGCATCCGGCGACCAGTAGGTCCGGACGTCGGCAAAGACCTGGGCGGTGCCGGTGAGCTGGTGACCCAGCAGCATGGCCACCCCGTTAAGGCTGTCATTTTCGGTCGCGACAACCAGCGGCTCGCGCACCCCGTTCCAGTCAAACGAGCTGTTCAGCAGCGCCTCGGCGGTATCGCCGTTCGGGTATTGATCGGTCCAGTGGCGCTGGCCCTGGAAACCGGCGGCGATGGCGTTATAACCCAGCGACTCTTCCACCAGCCCTTTGTCCGCCAGCTTCGCGTTGCCCTGCATCATGTCGCGAATGCACATCGCCATCAGCAGGCTCTCTTTCAGAACCGCCCGGCTCTGCTCGGCATTGCGTTTGTACTGCCGTGCGTTCTGGTCCTCGCCGTAGCGGAAGTTTTTATCCGCCCACGCCAGCGCCATCTCCAGCTCCACCTCATCATAGATTTTCTGGTCGATGCGCCGACGCAGCTCGGTCATATCGACCGCCTGCACCTTCATGCCGAGCCAGGATTCGAAGAAGTTATGATCGACGATGGAGCCGGCAATCCCCATGGAGACGCCGCCGACGGAGAGATAGCTTTTGCCCTTCATGGCGGCAACCGCCAGCCCGGCGCGGGTGAAGCGCAGCAGCTTTTCTTCGACGTCCGCTGGGATTGAGCTATCGTCCGCGTCCTGAACGTCGTGACCATAGATCGAGAAGGCCGGAATACCCTTCTGGCTGTGGGCGGCCAGCGCGGCGGCGAGATAGACCGCTCCCGGGCGCTCGGTGCCGTTGAAGCCCCAGATGGCTTTCGGACGCAGCGGGTCCATATCGATGGTTTCGCTGCCGTAGCACCAGCAGGGGGTGACGGTAATGGTCACGCCGACGTTGTGACGGCTAAACTTCTCTTCGCAGGCCGCGGACTCCGCCATACCGGCGATGCAGGTATCCGCAATGACGCACTCGATCTGCGCCCCGCAGGCGTGGCGAAGCTTTTCGCCGATCAGCGCGGCGGTGGCCCGCGCCATGCTCATGGTTTGCTCTTCCAGCGACTCGCGTACGCCCATGCGACGTCCGTCAATGACCGGGCGAATGCCTATTTTCGGTAAGCTGATTTTTTTCATTCCAGACTCCTCACGTTATGCGGAAAATGTTCAGTGGGTTGCCGTTTGTGAACGGAAACGGGCAAAAATAAAGATGATGGCGAAGCACAGCGTCGGGACCAGTTCGGCGGTCGGGATATTGCCCGCCGCATCGCTGACAAAGCCCATCACCGGCGTGACGATCCCGCCGCCGATAATGGTCATGACGATAAATGACGAACCGTATTTGGTGTCCTGCCCCAGGTTTTTGATCCCCAGAGAGAAAATGGTCGGGTACTGAATCGACATAAACGCGCTGCAGAGCGTCAGCGCCAGCAGGCCGATATGGCCGCCGCTGAGCGCGGAGATCAGGCACAGCACCATCGACAGCAGGGCGTAGGCGGCGAGCACTTTATGCGGGGCAAAGCGGCTGATGAGCCAGGTACCGCTAAAGCGGCCGATGAAGAAGCAGACCATGGTGCCGGTCAGGTAGTTCGCAGCGAAGCCGGGGGTCATGCCGGGGATCTCTTCGATAGCATAGCGAATCAAATAGCTCCAGCAGGCCGTTTGCGCGCCAACGTAGCAGAACTGCGCCAGAACCGCCCAGCGCCAGTGGCGAATGCGCACCAGCCTGGCGAAGGAGGCGGTCAAAGAGCTCTGTTCGCTATCAACGTGGTCGTCGCTTTGCAGAGAAGGAAATTTTGTCAGCGCGATCAGCACGGCAACCAGCAGCACGATCGCCACGATAATCATGTACGGCGTCTGAACCGATAGCACCAGGCTGTGCTTATAGGCGCTGAGCTGCTCGGGCGCCATTTTATCGAGCACTTCCTGCGATTGATGCGGCACGTTAGACAAAATAAGACTTTGCCCAAAGACGACGGCAATAATGGCGCCAAAGGAGTTAAAAGTTTGCGCCAGGTTGAGGCGGAAATGCCCGCCGCTTTCCGGGCCGAGGACCGTAACGAACGGGTTGGCGGCGGTTTCGAGACATCCCAGACCGGCGGCAATAATAAAAAGACCGATCAGGAATAAAGTGTAATTCATTATTTCTGCTGCCGGCCAGAATAGGGCCGCGCCGAGAGCGTAGAGAAATAGCCCGGTAATTATTCCGGCCTTATAGCTGAGCTTTTTCATCAGGATCCCAGCGGGGACCGGAATGACGAAATAGCCGAAATAAAAGGCTGATTGAATCAGCCCGGCCTGAAAGTTGGTTAAGGTAAAAGCCTGCTGGAACTGCGGCAGTAAAATATCATTTAAGTTATTGGCAACGGCCCACAGGAAAAATAGCGAGCACAGCAGGGCGAATGGAATTATATAGCGCTTACTCTGTCCGACATCTATCGCACGAAAACTCTGCGTTTGTATTGTTGTGTTTCCCATAGCATCCTCATCAGTTCAGAAGCGTGTCCAGCATCTTTAGCATGCGGCTGGTTACTCTCTCCAGCCGGTAAAGTAAGGTGAGTTCCGGTTAAGCGGCGGTGAATAAAATGCTCTCGTGAATGAACTCATGAACTCATTTTCAAATAAACAACGTCTTTTAATATGATGGCGGTCACATTTGGCCCGGAGACAATAGCTTTATGTGATTAGCATCACTTTAATTTATCTAAAACAATGACCGTTTGAGATTATTTAATTTAAAAGCCACAGCGGTGCTGCCCGATTTAATTTATTGCTACGCAAACGGGCAATTGTTAATGAGCAACTAAAATGCCCGTTTTAAACAACAAGAAAAATAACGGGCAGTTTTCTTTAGCGGAAATAACCGGCGCTGTGTTTATTCCCGGAGATTAATTGATGGCGGTCACAGAATATGCTGATGTCAATTCCATTCTGGTTATTCAATATGATGATGGTGAGTAACTACCTGATTAATTCGACAGAGCCGGGATGAGGTTAGCGAGGATTCTGTTGGTCCGTTTTGAAACACTGAGAGAGGTAAATAATGGAACGAAATACGCTGGCGCGGCAGATTATTGATACCTGCCTGGAAATGACCCGGCTGGGGCTGAATCAGGGGACCGCAGGCAACGTGAGCGTGCGCTATGAAGGCGGCATGCTGATTACGCCGACGGGTATCCCCTACGAAAAGCTCACCGAATCCCACATCGTCTGGATTGACGCCAGCGGCCAGCATGAGCAGGGCAAGCTGCCGTCAAGCGAATGGCGCTTTCATATGGCGGCCTACCAGACCCGCCCCGACGCGCAGGCGGTGGTGCATAACCACGCGGTTCACTGCACCGCGGTGTCGATTCTTAACCGGCCCATTCCGGCGATCCACTACATGATTGCCGCCGCCGGCGGCAACTCCATTCCCTGCGCACCCTACGCCACCTTCGGCACGCGCGAGCTCTCTGAATACGTGGCCGTGGCGCTAAAAAACCGCAAGGCGACCCTGCTGCAGCATCACGGGCTGATTGCCTGTGAAGAGAATCTGGAAAAAGCGCTGTGGCTGGCGCACGAGGTGGAGGTGCTGGCGCAGCTGTACCTCAGCACGCTGGCGATTATCGATCCGGTGCCGGTACTGGACGACGAAGCGATAGCCATCGTGCTGGAAAAATTCAAAACCTATGGTCTACGTATCGAAGAGTGATCCCGCACGGCAAACAGGAGACGGGCGATGGCGAACAGAATGATTTTGAACGAAACGGCGTGGTTTGGCCGAGGGGCGGTGGCGGCATTGGCCGATGAAGTGAAGCGCCGGGGCTATGGTAAGGCGCTGATTGTCACCGATAAGACGCTGGTTCAATGCGGCGCGGTTAGCCGGGTGACGGACAGCATGGATGCCGCCGGCCTGGCGTGGGAGATCTTTTCCGGGGTGATCCCCAACCCGACGATTGCGGTGGTGCAGGAGGGGCTGCGCGTCTTCAGGCAGAGCGGGGCGGACTACCTGATCGCCATCGGCGGCGGCTCGCCGCAGGATACCTGTAAGGCGGTGGGGATCATCAGCGCTAACCCCGAATTTGCCGACGTGCGTAGCCTGGAAGGGCTGTCGCCAACCCGCGCGCCGAGCGTGCCGATAATGGCCATTCCGACCACCGCCGGAACCGCGGCGGAGGTGACGATCAACTACGTGATCACCGACGAGGAAAAACGGCGTAAATTTGTCTGCGTCGATCCGCACGATATTCCCCAGGTCGCGTTTATTGATGCCGACATGATGGACGGGATGCCGCCGGCGCTGAAGGCCGCCACCGGCGTTGACGCGCTGACCCACGCCATTGAGGGCTACACGACGCGGGCGGCCTGGGCGTTAACCGACGCCCTGCACCTGAAGGCGATAGAGATTATCGCCGGCGCGCTGCGCGGCTCGGTGGCGGGCGAGAGCCGGTCCGGCGAGGCGATGGCGCTGGGGCAGTATATTGCCGGAATGGGGTTTTCCAACGTCGGCCTCGGGCTGGTGCACGGGATGGCGCATCCTTTAGGCGCGTTTTACAACACCCCGCACGGCGTGGCCAACGCCATTCTGCTGCCTCACGTGATGCGCTACAACGCCGCGTTCTGTGGAGGCAAGTTTGCCGATATCGCCCGGGCGATGGGCGAGAAAGTTGAAGGCAGAAGCGAAGAGGAGGTACGCCAGGCGGCGGTAGAGGCGGTATGTAAGCTCAATCGCGACGTGGGGATCCCGCCGCATCTGCGCGATGTCGGAGTGCGTAAAGAGGATATTCCGGCGCTGGCGCAGGCGGCGCTGGATGACATTTGCACCGGAGGCAACCCGCGGGAAGCCAGCCTGGCGGAGATTATCGAGCTTTACCATAGCGCCTGGTAAACGCTGCCGCTGCCGGAGGGTCAAGGG
>NZ_JAQGFU010000124.1:0-12738 GCF_030078455.1 Klebsiella sp. Ech2A
GCCGACTTTTACCGAAACGCCGCCCAGCTGGTTAACGATGCCAAAACCCGCTTCATCGGTTAAGTCGTCACCGACAAATACCGGCCTGCGCCCCGCGAACGGCGCCTCCTGCATAAAGGCGGCGATCGCCTCGCCTTTGTTTACTCCACGCGGCTTTATCTCGACCACGCACTTGCCCAGCTGCAGCGCCAGCAGCGGATAGCTCTTCACCACCTCCTGGGCCAGCGTCAGCACCGCGCTTTGATGCCGCGGCGCCTGACGGTAGTGCAGAGCAAAAGCCATCCCTTTATGCTCGAGCTCGCAGCCCGGCAGCGCCTCAAGCGCCAGCGCCAGCCGGCCGTGAAGCTCCTTCTGCAGCGCATCCGGCAGGGAAACGATATGCGTATTCCCATTGATATCACGGCGTTCAGCTCCGTGGACGCCGGCCAGCGGCAGCCGGTGAGGACGGGTAAGCTCATCAAGCTCGGCCATTGAGCGCCCTGAAATCAATGCCACCGCCCCACTCTGCTGCTGCACGATCTGCCGCAGCGCCTGAAGCGCGTTAACCGGGATAACAACCTGATCGGGATGAGGTTTGATATCGGCAAGAGTACCGTCGAGGTCAAAGAAAAATGCGCAATTTTCGCTTGGTACAGGCGGTACAGATATCTGGTCAGCCACCCTGAACTCCTCCTTTACATGACCAGCGTTTCGCTGGCTGTTAACGAATTGTTAGCCATGTAAGTATAGACAGTGTGACGGAGCTCGCCATTTTTGATAGTAATCACCAGCGCAGCGGGCGCCGGTGATATTCCAGGATTAAACTGAAAGGTTGGAGTATTTACACGCTACGCTTTGCCTTCTGCTTGTAGCGATCGAATATAACCGCCGCCAGCAGGATCACGCCGCGCACCACGTACTGCGAGAAAGGCGAGATATTGAGCAGGTTCATCGCATTCTCGACGGTACCGAGGATCAGGATCCCGGCGATCACGTACGAAATCTTGCCGATCCCCCCTTTTAGCGACACGCCGCCCAGCACGCAGGCGGAGATCACAATCAGCTCATAGCCAATCGAGGTCATCGGCTGACCGCTGGTCATTCGCGATGCCAGAATAATCCCCGCCGCGGCAGAAACCAGACCGGAAATAACGAAGATAATAATCTTGGTGCGCACGACCGGCACACCTGCCAGACGCGCCGCCTCTTCATTGCCGCCGATTGCCAGAGTATTACGACCAAAGGTGGTTTTGTTCAGCAGCAGACCAAAGATTATCAGGCAGCCCACGGTCAGCCAAATCGGCGCCGGCAGGCCGAACCAGTTGGCGTAGCCGAGGGTGAAGAAGCGCTCATCTTCAATGCCCACCGCTTTGCCATCGGAGATAATATAGGCCAGCCCGCGAACAATCTGCATCGTCGCAAGGGTGGTGATCAGGGCGTTGATTTTCAGCCGGGCGATAACAAAACCGTTGACCAGACCGCTTAACGCCCCCAGCAGCAGGCCGGCGGCAATGCCAATCCACATGCTTTCGGTGAGGTTGATAACCACCGCGGTGGTCACGCCCGCGCAGGCGATAACCGACGCAACCGAGAGATCGAAATCGCCGGATGCCAGGCAAAACAGCATCCCGCAGGCCACCATTCCGGACATCGAAATCGCCAGCCCGAGGCCTTTCATATTGATGAAAGAGGCAAAGTTCGGCACAAAAATCACGCAGCCGATAAACAGCACGGCAAAGACGACCAGCATTCCAAACTGATCCCAGATACGGGCAAAGCTGAAGGCGGATCGACGGGTACTTGAGGTGGTAACAGAGGACATCATAGACTCCTTTACTCAGGCGACCGCCTGGCTCACTTTTGGCATCGCAAGGCTTAACGCCTGCTGTTCATTTGCATCTTCATGCAGCAGCTCACCCGCCACTTCCCCTTCGCGCATCACGACGATGCGGTCCGCAACGCCAAGCACTTCGGGTAAATCGCTGGAGGCAAAGACGACGGCCACGCCGGATGCCGCCAGCGCGTAGATGACGTTATAGATCTCATGCTTGGCGCCGACATCGATACCGCGAGTCGGCTCGTCGAGCAGGATCACCTTCATCTCCTCGGAGAGCCAGCGCCCCAAAATCGCCTTCTGCTGATTACCGCCGGAGAGGTTCATAATCAGCTGCTCGGGTCCCGGCGTTTTAATATTAAGGGACTGAATATGGCGGTCGGCGTTCTGCGCCTCCCAGCCGTTGTTAATCAGGCAGCCGGCGTGAATATGCTTACGCCGGGCGCTGATGTTGATATTGTCGCGCACCGAGTGCACCGGAATGATGCCTTCGGCTTTACGATCCTCCGGACACAGCATCATCCCGGCCTGAATGGCCTGCGCCGGTTTACGAATATCGATAGCTTCCCCGTCGATGTAGACCTGGCCGCCGGTGATGCGGGTTCCGCCAAACAGCCCCTTCATCAGCTCGCTGCGCCCGGCGCCCACCAGGCCAAAGAGGCCGACGATTTCTCCGCTGCGCACCGCCAGGCTCACCGGCGTTCTTACGCCCGGCGCTTTTACCTGCTCCAGGCGCAGGCGCTCGCTGCCGTACTCGCGCGGCTTCCAGCCGTAGACGTCTCCTAAATCGCGCCCCACCATCGCCTGCACCAGCGCATCGTGGCTCACCGTCTGCATATCGTCGAAGGTGCGCACATAGCGACCGTCCTTGAAGACGGTGATCGCGTCGCTCAGGGCAAAGATCTCCTCCATGCGGTGCGAAACGTAAATTATGACCCGCCCCTCCTCACGCAGCTCGCGAATAACCCGGAACAGGTTGTCGATTTCACGGGCGGAAAGGGAGCTGGTTGGTTCGTCAAAGGCGATAACCTTGGCGTTGCGCGTCAGCGCCTTGGCGATCTCCACCATTTGCCATTGGCCGATGGAGAGGTACTTCAGCGGCGTTTGCGGATCGATATCCAGCCCCAGATGCTCCAGCTGCAGCCGCGCTTCGTAGTTAAGAAGCTTGCGGTCCACCATGCCGTATTTATGCGGAAGCTGGCCGAGGTAGATATTTTCCGCGACGGTCATTTCCGGTATCAGGTGCAGCTCCTGGTAAATAATGGCGATCCCGGCGTTAAGCGCCTCGGTGGTGTTGCTAAACGCCATCTGCTGGCCGCGAACCTCCAGGCTGCCCGCGGTTGGTATATAGTTGCCGCTGAGGATCTTCAGCAGCGTGGATTTTCCGGCGCCGTTTTCTCCCATCAGGGCGTGAACCTGGCCGGCATAGCAGTCAAAGCTAATATCGGACAGCGCTTTAACGCCCGGGAAAGTCATGGTGATGCCGCGAAATGAGAGATAAGGGGTAGACTGTTGCATAACGACTCCGTTCTACTGCGCTCAGCCTCCCGCCGCTGCGGGAGGCATGGTTAGCAGGCCTTACAGCCCTTTTTTCGCCAGCTCTTCTTTGAAGTTATCGCGGGTAATCAACACGACATCGGTGACCGCCGTGAATTTCGGCGGTTCGGCGCCCTTGGTTACCCAGTTGTAGAGCATCTCGCTGGTTTTGTAGCCGTGAATATCCGGGCTCGGCAGCAGGGAGCCGTAGAAGCCGGTGGCCTGCGCCTTGGAGAGCTCGTTGACCGCATCCACGCCGTTAATACCGATACCAATCACGTCCGGAGCCTTGAAGCCCTGCCCTTCGGTGGCGCGAACGCCGCCCAGGACGGTGTTATCGTTCATCCCGACGATCAGCCAGTGTTTGACCTGCGGGTGCTGGACCAGCATCGAGTTGCCGGCATCGAAGGCGCCGGGGATATCGTTGGATTTCGTCGGCACGCGGTAGATCTGTTTATCCGGGAAGCCGGCGGCTTTCAGGGCATCCAGCGAACCGGTGGTGCGGCGACGCGCGGTATCGAGCTCATCGGCGGTAATCGCCATCACCCCGGTATCCTTCACGTCCCAGCCGCGTTTTTGCATCTCTTTATAGAGCTCCTGGCCCTGACGAGCGCCAATCTCGCTGGCCGCCATCATCACCAGCGGAACGCTCTCCATCGGTTTGCCTTTGGCGTTAACGAACTGATCGTCGACGGTGATGACCTTCATGTCATAGCCGCGAGCTTTGGCGACAATCGCCGCCCCGAGCTTCGGATCTGGCGTACAAATAACAAACCCCTTCGCGCCGCTGGCGGCCAGGCTGTCGATCGCGTTAAGCGTTTTTTCGCCGTCCGGAACGGCGATTTTAATCACCTCAAAACCTAAATCTTTGCCGGCCTTATCGGCAAACTTCCACTCAGTTTGAAACCACGGCTCTTCCGGCTGCTTGACCAGAAAACCGAGCTTAAGCGTTTCCGCCATAGCTGATTGTGACATAACCGCAGCGAGACCGATCGCCGCCAGCGCTTTAGTAAATTTGTGCATGGTAAACTCCAGCTTAAATTCGCTTTTATGTAGGGAAATATCGGTTCTAAAAATTTTTATCAGACTTAAAACAAGGTATTAGAAAAATCTCATCCAACGATGCCGTTGTTGAAATAGTAATAGCCGGAAATCAATTCTCCATACGAGAGCGTTATCACATCGCAGAATTACAGTAATTGAGTGCATAAATTCAGCGAAAAAAGGCATAAAAAAAGCGCTAATTGTCAGACAATTAGCGCAGACTCCAGCAGCATTATCCATATCACCAGCAGAGTTATCCCTGTGACGCATTTAGCGCAGCGCGCCCGGCATGCGGACCCGCAATCGACGCCAGTGGTTGCCCTCCCCCGGCCCCTTCTTCCCGGCAAGGTCAGGCGCTACGCACGGCATCACGATTTATTGACACAATCGTCATCGCCTTGAAATATTATTTCACGGTATTCGGCAATAAAAATTAAAAAATGATCCAGCGCAATGTTGCGCCAGCAGCTCCGTGACAATTAAATGACGCTGTTAAATATACGACACGTTTATTTTTATTAAGCGCTGCTCATGTAAATATCATACAACTACGTAATATGACTGAAGGGTTTGATAAGACTGACGAATAAACCGATTAAAATCAAATTTAATCAATACCTTAAATGAAAATTAATTTAATGAAGATGCTAATCAATAGCCTGCTATCAGCGGATGGTGTAACTAAACGTAAATCCTTCCGGTTAAGAGTTTTCTTAAGTAAATTCTGAGAGTATTCTATATTTGTGGATATCGGAAATATCATTTCTGGCCACTCATGGAGAGCGCGGAATTATATTATTCCGCCAGTAAAGTTTCGTGTGAAGGTCTCGTAATGAAGCTGTTGGGGGCGAAAGCTCTTAACTCGCGAAGACCCCCTTCCAGATTAATAAGGATATTTTATGGTAATTGCAGGAATGGCTCAAAAGCTGAATAACCAGATGAATCTTGAGTTCCGCGCCTCGAACTCGTATCTGCATCTGAGCGAGTGGTGCGCACAGCAGCGCCTGAACGGCACCGCGACGTTTCTCCGCACCCAGGCGCAGTCCAGCGTCACGCTGATGATGCGGGTATTCGAATTTATGAAAAAGGGCGGCGAGTGGCCTATCGTGAAGGCCGAAGGTACCTATCATCAGGAGTGCAGCTCCCTCGAAGATCTGTTTACCCAGACTCTTGCCGACTATGAACAGCGCAGCAGCCTGCTCGCCGGTCTGGCAGAAGAAGCTAAAGCGCAAAGCGATGATTCCACCTGGCGCTTTTTGACCCTCTTAGAGAAAGAGCAGCAGCAGGACGGCATTCTCCTGCAAACCGTTCTCGACGAAGTGCGTAGCGCCGATAAAGCCGGCATCTGTCTGCAGCAAACCGACCGCCGCCTGATGGACCTGGTGGCGCAGCAGCGCCATTAATCCGGCTTAGGCAAACGCCTTCAGGCTGGCTAAAGTCAAAGGGAACCACCGCTCCAGGGCACCGTTCAGGCTATTAATGAAAGGTGCCCGATAATTCACCTCCCGCTCCGTTCCGCCATCGCCCTGCCAGTCCCGTCTGAGAGCCCAGCGGCCAGCCTTCGGCATCGCTTCAGGCCTCCTCCCGCATGGTCCGCACGCTCCCCAACCCTGACATTTTTGCGCTCCGCAGCCGTTTGTTATTCCTAAAAAGCATTAAAAACTTTTAAGCCGATCGCATTACTGCGCAGCTAAATCGCCTGACCGATGATTAGTGACGGGGATCACTTTTTAAGCCATGAGTTAATAATATAAAAACACCGTTTCAAAAATTTAAAACAAGAGGTTTATATTAATGGCAAGATACGCGGCTTCAGCCTCGCAAGGGCTGCAGGGAAGACCGATTTTGTTACGCCATCAGCTCGCCTACGGCGGCGGCAATCTACTGGGGAGCGGCGCGCTGGCAATCAGCGGCGCCTGGTTACTCTATTTTTATACGACATTTTGCGGGCTGACGCTGATCGAGGCCTCGTTAATTTTCTCGATCGCCAGCATTATCGACGCCATTAGTAACCCGTTAATGGGCTATCTTACGGATAACTTCGGTAAAACCCGGCTCGGCAAACGCTTTGGCCGGCGGCGCTTCTTTTTGCTCATCGGCATTCCGCTGATGATGTTTTACCCGCTGCTGTGGGTAGAGGGCCTCGGCTTTTGGTACTACCTCAGCACCTACGTGATCTTCGAGATTATTTATACCTCAATCATGGTACCTTACGAAACGTTGGCCACCGAAATGACCGACGATTTCTCATTACGTTCTAAGCTCACCGGTTATAAAGCCATTTTTGGCAAGCTGGCAAACTTCCTCGCGGCCTTTATTCCGGGCCAGTTCATCCTGCTGTACGGCAAGGATTCCGCCACCCCGTTCTTCCTGACCGGCCTGACCTACGGCATCATTCTGATCGTCGCTATCTCCTGCCTGTGGTACTGCAGCTGGGAGCGTCCGCGGGAAGAGGAGAGCAGCGTCAGCGGGAAAAGAGGGCTGCTCAATACGCTGCTGCTGCTGGCTAAAGATATGCGTTCGACTTTTTATTTACGCGTCTTCCGCAAGCATCTCGGCATGTACCTGTGCGGTTTTGGCGCGGAATGGCTGTTCGCCTCCATCTTTACCTATTTTGTTATCTTCGTTCTGCAGCACGATCCGGCGATGGTTGCCGGGCTGAACAGCCTGAACTCGATTCTGCAACTGGTCTCTACCGCGCTGTTCATCGGCCTGTGCGTGAAAAAAGGC
This sequence comes from Klebsiella sp. Ech2A, assembly GCF_030078455.1. Classification (NCBI taxonomy): domain Bacteria; kingdom Pseudomonadati; phylum Pseudomonadota; class Gammaproteobacteria; order Enterobacterales; family Enterobacteriaceae; genus Klebsiella; species Klebsiella sp. Ech2A. The sequence continues at coordinate 7,124 of NZ_JAQGFU010000124.1, forward strand.
TTCAGCAAGCCCTATATCCTCGCACTGAGCATCGTCATTTTCTCGGTACTGCTCTACACCTCGCTGTGGTTTTTCCATCTACCGGCGCACCTCGCTACCGTGCTGATGTTCGGGATCACCGTCCTGTTTGGCCTCGGAACCGGCGGCGTGTACTACATTCCGTGGACCGTTTATACCTTCCTTGCCGATGTCGATGAGATTTACACCGGCCGCCGTCGCGAGGGAATTTATGCCGGCGCCATGACCTTCTCCGGGAAAATACTGCGCTCCATCATCGTCTTCGCCATGGGGGCTATTCTCAGCTTCTACGGCTTCCAGTCGAAGGCGCACACCCAGCCGGAAAGCGCGGTTACGGCGATTGCCGTGGTGTTCTGTAGCGGAGTGGTGGTGCTGGCTCTGGCCGCGATCGTATTCAGCAAGCAGATGAAGCTGGATCGTAAAGCCCATCTGGTGGTCTTACAGGAGGTTGCGCGGATCAAAGCGGGAGGCAAAATCGGCGATATCGCGCCGGAGGTACGGGTCGTCGTTGAGGATCTCGTCGGCCATCGCTACGAAGAGTGCTGGGGTAACAGCAAGCTGTTTAGGGATGAAGAGGCTACACCGGCCCGTTCCGCCGTCTCCCACCAGGCCTGATGGATACCCCGCCGCCACGCGTGGCGGGGTAAAACCAATTAGTGGGCTTCGCTTTGCGGGGTGAACTTCAGCTCAATCAGGGCGATCGCTTTTTGCACCGCACGCATCGTAACCGGGTCGGACGATGAAGGATGGCTTGAAAAATCAATCGCTTTAAGCTGAGTCGCCATCTTTTCGCGGACCTCTACAGGGGCGATAACGTCAATGACATCGAGGATCTGTTTGATAACCAGCTGACAGGCAACCACGTCGGAAACCAGCTCGTCTTGTTCGGTAAGGTGTTGAGACATTTTTTGCTCCTTTTTGCAGGAGCGTAATAGTACCCTAAATCTGCTGAGATAAAAAAACCTGCCGCAGCAGGTTTTTTTATCAGAACATGCCGGCAGGCGGCACATCTTTGAAGGTCTTGCAGTAGGTGTCAAAAATGCTTTTCAGAATCTTGCGCAGCTTCATGGCGTCACTCCGGTTTTGTTATGCAGGTGTTAATGCTCGTTCGACTATAATATGACCGCCATCACAAAAATCAATTTAAATGTGCGCCAAATCACAAAAATAATTGCAGACTGAATTTTAAATTTAACAAAAAACGAGCGGAGCCGGAGCGTTCCCCCTCTCCTGCTCACGATCTCAGCAGGCTATGGCAACAACATAATGACGACAAACATCTCCGCCCGGGAAGACCGGGCGTTCTCGGCGCCAGCGCTGCTGGTCGCCGGGGCCTTTTTCATGGAGTTTCTCGACGGAACGGTGATCGCCACCGCGCTACCGGACATGGCGAAAGATTTTGGCGTGGCGGCGGTGGATCTCAATATCGGGATCAGCGCCTACCTGATTACGCTGGCGGTGTTGATCCCGGCCAGCGGCTGGATAGCCGATCGCTTCGGCGCGCGCAGGGTCTTCACCCTCGCGCTGGCGATTTTTACCCTTGCCTCGGTGTTTTGCGGCCTTTCCACCAGCGTCGATACCTTCGTCGCCATGCGTATTCTGCAGGGAATGGGCGGCGCGTTGATGGTCCCGGTCGGCCGGCTGGCGGTGCTGCGTACCACCCCCAAGCACCAGCTGATTAAGGCCATTGCGACGCTGACCTGGCCGGCGCTGGTGGCGCCGATTATTGGCCCGCCACTGGGGGGCTTTATTACCAGCTACGCCAGCTGGCACTGGATTTTCTTTATTAACGTCCCGCTGGGTCTCGCGGCGATGGCGCTGTCGCTGCGAATTATTCCCGATATTCGCGAGGAGGAGCGGCGCCCGTTCGACCTTCCCGGCTTCCTGGCCACCTCGGTTGCCATGGTCAGCCTGGTCAGCGCCATGGAGATCCTCGGCGACAACCGGCCCGAGGGCTGGCAAACCCTGGCGCTGCTGGGGCTTGGGATCGGCTGCATGCTGTTCTCGCTGCGCCACTTCCGCCGCGCCGCCTGGCCCATGGTGCGCCTCGATGCGCTGCAGGTCCCCACGTTCAGGGTCACCATGTACGGCGGCTCGCTGTTTCGCGCCTCCATCAGCGCCGTGCCTTTCCTGCTGCCGCTGCTGTTCCAGGTGGGATTCGGCATGGATCCGTTCCACTCGGGTCTGCTGGTGCTCGCCGTGTTCGTCGGTAACTTCACGATTAAACCCGCCACCACGCCGCTTATCCGCTGGCTCGGCTTTCGCCGCCTGCTGCTGATTAACGGCGCGCTCAACGTTCTGTCGCTGCTGGCCTGCGCATTTTTGACTCCGCAAACGCCGGCGTGGTTAATCCTGCTGATCCTGTTCCTCGGCGGCGTTTTCCGCTCGATTCAGTTCACCGGCATTAGCACACTGGCCTTTGCCGATGTGCCCTCCCCGCAGATGAGCTACGCCAACACTCTGTTCAGCACCGCGTCGCAGCTGGCGGTTGGTTTAGGGATAACGCTTGGCGCGATAGGTATTCGTATCGGGGAAAAGCTGAGCGAATGGCTAAGCCTGTCGACTCTGCCCGGCATCAGCTTTCGACTCTCGTTTGTGTTTATTGCGCTGATTTGCCTGGTGGGAATGGTGGATAGTCTGAAGCTGACGGCGGATGCCGGAAGCAGCGTGTCGAACAAGAAAACGTAAGCGAAAGCAAGGCCAGCCGTAGCTGGCCTTGTCGAGGATTAACCGACGATGTCGCGAACGAACGCTTCGATCTCTTTATCCTGGCAATTCTCGAAGAAGCACTGCTGGAAGCGCGGACCTGAGACGGCGGTTTTAACCAGTTCCGGGTCGATAGCGCGCAGCGTGTCGAGGTAATTCTCTTTCACCACCGCCGCTTTCACCGTATTCAGAATACCGGCATTGCGCACCTGCGGCTCTTTACGCTCCGGCGGATAGCCTTCCCCGTTACGGCCGGTGAACGCTTTTTCGAAAATAAAGCGCACGTTCAGCTCTGCGCCCCAGCCGAAACCTTTCGCAAACGGCAGAGAGAGCGCGTTGCCGTTGTTGATCTGGGCAAACAGGAAAGCGTCGGCAGGATCGATACAGTAGCCGCACACCACGCCCGGATGAATATTCAAAGACATCAGCGCGCCCTGGCCGGTGCCGCAGCCGGTGACCACGAAGTCCACCGCTTTGGAATTCAGCAGAATGCTGGCCATGATGCCCAGATGAATATAGGTCAGGTGATGATCGTGCTCATCGCTCATACCCACGTTGTAAACCGGGAAGCCTTTCTCGTCGGCAACGGCGTTGAGCTCGTTGAGGATGATGGCATTTTTGCTTGCCTGGCTGTTTTCCATCATCAGTGCAATTTTCATGCTTTACTCTCCTGAATGCTTTGCGGGTACTTCCGCGATAGGTCGTTAACGTTGGTATGACATTACTACTTAACAAACACACTTTCAAATTTTATGAAAAGTTGTTTTATAAATTACGTAGCGCTTCACACTTTTGCCCTCCAACCCCGTCCCCCGCTCTTTGCGCCTCCGCCTCCCTGCCGCTCCCCGATCGGCAAAACCCGCGCGAGGCCCTCAGCGGCTCGTCATTCGCTTGCGCATATTGAGCCGTCTCGGCGCTATTTATTAAATATCAATTAAAACCATTCTCATTAATTATTAAATTGCCAATGCGTTTTATTCCCATTTGCATTTTTAATAAATAAAGTTTTTAATTTACTTTTTGCAAATAAATAAATAACAAATTATAGTGTGCGCACAATAATCTTAATTACCTATATTTTCGGAGCACGCGCTATGCTGAAAACAGAAATGATCGATAAGCTCAATGAGCAGATGAACCTTGAACTCTATTCCTCTTTGCTTTATCAGCAAATGAGCGCCTGGTGCAGCTACCATAGCTTCGAAGGTGCGGCGGCGTTTCTTCGTCGTCACGCTCAGGAAGAGATGACCCATATGCAGCGCCTGTTCGACTACCTGACCGACACCGGCAGCCTGCCTTGCATCAACGCCATTGCCTCGCCGTTTGCCGAGTACGCATCGCTGGATGAGCTGTTCCGCGTGACCTACGAACACGAGCAGCTGATTACGCAGCAAATTAACGCCCTGGCCCACGCCGCGATGTCTGCACAGGACTATCCGACCTTTAATTTCCTGCAGTGGTATGTTGCCGAGCAGCACGAAGAAGAGAAACTGTTTAAATCCATTATTGATAAACTGACCCTCGTCGGTAAAAGCGGCGAAGGTCTGTACTTTATTGATAAAGATCTGGCAACGCTCGATACGCAGAAATAATTATGCCGGCGACGATGCTTCGGCATTGTCGCCCCGCTAATGCTGACAGATTTTACTTTCGCTGGTATTAAACCCGGCGTCTGCGGCAATAAACTTGCCCTTCTTCTGTAGAAATATCACCAGCTCCCCGGCGGTGAGGTTTTCCGCCGAACAGGTGTGAAAACGGGCCTCGTCGCCAAAGCGAGCGACTATCGCCGCTTCCAGGCTGGCAACGCTGTAGGCTTCGCCCGAAGCGATCATCATCTGCAGTACTTCATGACCGTGAATAGATTGCATAACTCCTCCTGTAAAGCAGCCACGATAAACCACCTTATGGTTTCAGGCTTTGCGCCAGCGCAGCATTAGCGCGGCTACCGGGCTGTAAACTTTTACTGACAAGAGCTGTAACCCTCATTTGACGAATCTGCTGATTTCACATACTCTGCGCGACATATTTTATTGTTAATTCCTTCATGGATAGAGAGAAACGTGAAGAACCGCACTCTAGGTAGTATTTTAATCGTGGCAGGGACCACTATTGGCGCAGGGATGCTGGCAATGCCTCTGGCATCCGCTGGGGTCGGCTTCGGCGTCACGCTCGGGCTGCTGATCGCCCTGTGGGCTTTGATGTGCTATACCGCGCTGCTGCTGCTGGAGGTCTATCAGCACGTACCGGCGGATATGGGGCTGGGCTCGCTTGCCGCCCGCTACCTCGGGCGCTACGGGCAGTGGATCACCGGTTTTTGCATGCTGTTCCTGATGTACGCCCTGACCGCCGCCTACATCAGCGGCGCGGGGGAGCTGTTGGCCTCCAGCCTGAACCAGTGGCTGCAGTGGGATCTTCCACCGGCGGGCGGGGTGCTGCTGTTTACCGGCATTGGCGGAGCGGTGGTTTGCCTCGGGACCTCGCTGGTCGATCTCTTCAACCGCTTTTTATTCAGCGCCAAGATTATTTTTCTCGCCATTATGCTGGCCCTGCTGCTGCCGCACATCCATCAGATAAACCTGCTGACCCTACCGCTTCAGCAGGGGCTGGCGCTCTCGGCGATCCCGGTTATCTTTACCTCTTTTGGTTTTCACGGCAGCGTGCCGAGCATCGTCAGCTACCTTAACGGCGATATTCGTAAGCTGCGGCGGGTGTTTATCATCGGCAGCTTTATCCCACTGGTGGCCTATATTTTCTGGCAGCTGGCGACGCTGGGCAGCATTAGCTCTCCGACCTTTGCCGCCCTTCTGGGACAGCATGCGGGGCTGAACGGCCTGCTGGAGGCTATCAGAGAAGTCGTCGCCTCACCGCACGTTGAGCTGGCGGTGCATCTG
>NZ_JAQGFU010000125.1:0-12722 GCF_030078455.1 Klebsiella sp. Ech2A
CCTGCTGATAGGAGACCGTATAGGCCTGGGGGTCGGGGGCGGTCAGCGCCGCTTCCCCGAGCATATCGTAGGAGTAGCGGAAGCCTTTCTCTTCCAGCTTGCGGGCGTTGGCCAGCGCTTCGGCGATGGTTTCGCCGGTGACGAACTGCTCGCCCATCAGGCGCATCGCCATATCGACGCCTTTGCGGATCAGCGGCTCGCCGCTTTTGCCAATGATGCGGTTCAGCGAGCGCGACAGGCTGGTTTCATTGTGGGTGGAGACCAGCTTGCCGGTAAACAGCAGCCCCCAGGTGGCGGCGTTAACGAACAGCGACGGGCTGCGGCCGATATGCGACTGCCAGTTACCGTTGCTGATCTTGTCGCGAATAAGGGCGTCGCGGGTGGCTTTATCCGGAATACGCAGCAGCGCCTCCGCGAGACACATCAGCGCCACGCCCTCCTGCGAGGAGAGGGAGAACTCCTGCAGCAGGCTCTGCACCATCCCGGCGCGCCCGCTGGCGTTTTTTTGATTGCGCAGCTTTTCCGCCAGCGTCCAGGCGAGCTTGTGCGCCTGTTCGCCCAGCACCTGCGGCAGGCGGGCCTGTTCGAGGAGCATCGGCACGGCGTCGGTTTCGGCGCGGCGATAGGCTGCGGTAATGTCCGCCCGCGCCACTGACTGGGGCAGGATCTGTTCGGCGAATTCAAGGAACGGCTGGTACGGCTCTTCGCTCAGCGGACCCGCGTCGTCGCTTTCGTTGGCCGCCCCGGAGAGCAGCGCCGGAAGCTCGGGCAGCGATTCGTCATTCTCCAGCTTTTCCAGATAGTTGAAAATCGCCTGCTTAATCAGCCAGTGCGGCGTGCGGTCGATACGGCTGGCGGCGGACTTGATGCGTTCGCGCGTGGCTTCGTCAAGTTTAACGCCCATGGTGGTGGTGCCCATGTCATGAACTCCTGTTATTGGTCGTTCGCTTCATTCATGACCCGACCCGTATTGTGGCGGCATGATTCGGCGAGCTGAGCTTCTGTGCGGTTATGAGGTTGCGTAGGAATATCTACTATGTTGCAACTTTGTGCAACCTTGTTAATCGCAACTTGTGGGTCAGGCTGAAAAAAGGTTTTGTTGTTAAATTTAATGATGGGATTAGCGGTAATTTAACCTTTATTTAAAGGCGTATTTACCTGCGTCAGTTAACATTTTTATCAGGTGCAACCAATAAAAACGTGAGGAAGTGCAACCTATAACAAAATGAGGTTTGGTCATCGGCGGAATTAGTGTAAATGCTGTGTTAAATCGTTTGTGAAAAACCGCCGCTTCCGTCAGGATACGGTCGCCCAATACAACCATTGTGCCATTACCCCGTTCCGGTAGTGGAATAAAACGACAAATCTGGACGCTGTCGACAAAAAATCTGGAGATTTGCATGGCTATTAGCACCCCGATGTTGGTGACTTTTACTGTTTATATATTTGGCATGGTACTGATCGGGTTTATTGCCTGGCGATCGACGAAGAACTTCGATGATTATATTCTCGGCGGCCGTAGCCTCGGTCCCTTCGTGACCGCGCTGTCCGCCGGAGCCTCGGATATGAGCGGCTGGCTGCTGATGGGGCTGCCGGGCGCCATATTTCTTTCCGGTATTTCCGAGAGCTGGATTGCCATCGGCCTGACGCTGGGGGCGTGGGTTAACTGGAAGCTGGTAGCCGGCCGCCTGCGCGTTCATACCGAGGTGAATAATAATGCGCTGACCCTGCCGGACTATTTCACCGGCCGCTTTGAAGATAAAAGCCGGGTGCTGCGTATTATCTCCGCGCTGGTTATTTTGCTGTTCTTCACTATTTATTGTGCCTCCGGCATCGTTGCCGGCGCGCGTCTGTTTGAAAGCACCTTTGGCATGAGCTACGAAACGGCGCTGTGGGCCGGTGCTGCCGCGACGATTATTTATACCTTCGTCGGCGGATTCCTCGCGGTAAGCTGGACCGATACCGTGCAGGCCAGCCTGATGATTTTCGCGCTGATCCTGACGCCGGTGATGGTGATTATTTCCGTCGGCGGCTTCGGCGATTCGCTGGAGGTGATTAAGCAAAAGAGCATTGAAAATGTCGATATGCTGAAGGGGCTTAATTTCGTCGCCATTATTTCGCTGATGGGCTGGGGGCTGGGCTACTTTGGTCAGCCGCATATCCTGGCACGCTTTATGGCGGCGGACTCCCATCACAGCATCGTCCACGCTCGCCGCATCAGCATGACCTGGATGATCTTCTGCCTGGCGGGCGCCGTGGCGGTTGGCTTCTTCGGCATCGCATGGTTTAACAACAACCCGGCGCTGGCCGGAGCGGTGAATCAGAACTCCGAGCGCGTGTTTATTGAACTGGCGCAAATCCTGTTTAACCCGTGGATTGCCGGTATTCTGCTGTCGGCAATTCTGGCGGCGGTGATGTCAACCCTGAGCTGCCAGCTGCTGGTCTGTTCCAGCGCGATCACCGAGGATTTGTATAAGGCCTTCCTGCGCAAAAACGCCGGGCAGAAAGAGCTGGTGTGGGTCGGTCGGATGATGGTGCTGGTGGTGGCGCTGATTGCCATCGCGCTGGCGGCCAATCCGGACAACCGCGTGCTGGGCCTGGTGAGCTACGCGTGGGCGGGCTTCGGCGCGGCCTTCGGTCCGGTGGTGCTGTTCTCCGTTATGTGGTCACGCATGACCCGCAACGGCGCGCTGGCCGGCATGGTTATCGGCGCGCTGACCGTTATTGTCTGGAAACAGTTTGGCTGGCTTGGCCTGTACGAAATCATCCCTGGCTTTATCTTTGGCAGCCTCGGGATCGTGGTCTTCAGCCTGCTGAGCAAAGCGCCTTCGGCATCCATGCAGCAGCGTTTTGCCGAGGCCAACGCCCACTATCACTCCGCGCCGCCGGTCCGCGCGACCGCAGAGTAAGCGCAGGCTTCCTGCTAAAGCCCGCCTCCGGCGGGCTTTTTTGTGCCCGCGGCTCGCCGCAGCCGGACCGGGGCCGACGGGAACCCTCTTGCTAATTCTCTGAAAATACGCTGATATCTGAGCACAAATAACAATGAGGATAGCAATATGAGTTTCAAACAGGGTGCAATGGCGCTGGTGCTGGCAGGGCTGCTTGGCGGCTGCGTGGCGCCGGGCAAAACCACCGTTTCAGCGCCGGCTGCCGGCGCCTGCCCGGCGGACAATTCCATGGAGCAGACCACGCTGTACTTTGGCCTCAGCCGTCCGGCGGGTAAAGATATCACCCCCGCGGAGTGGCAGCAGTTTGTTGACCGCGACGTCACCCCGCGCTTTCGCGACGGCCTGACGGTGTTTGACGCCCGGGGCCAGTGGCTGGGTAACGACGGGAGCGTGGCGCGCGAGCAGAGCAAGGCGCTGATGCTGATCCACGGGAAAGATGCGAAGAGCGAAGAGGGGATTGAGGCGCTGCGCACGATCTATAAGGCGCGCTTCGCCCAGGAGTCAGTGATGCGCGTTGATGGCCAGGTTTGCGTGCATTTCTAAAACTCGTTCATTTATAAATAAAAGGCGGGGCCACGCCGGCCCCGCCTTGATTGTCTCCGCTGGCGTCTCGCTTACAGCACCAGCCCGGCAAAGCTGGCGGAGAGCAGGCTGACCAGCGTCGCGCCGTAGACCAGGCGCAGGCCGAAGCGGGAAACAATGTTGCCCTGCGGCTCGTTAAGCCCCTTAATGGCGCCGGCGATAATGCCAATCGAGGCAAAGTTAGCAAAAGAGACCAGGAAGACCGACAGAATGCCCAGCCCGCGCGGCGTCATGCCGGCGGCAATTTTCTGCAGCTCGATCATGGCGACAAATTCGTTGGCCACCAGCTTGGTTGCCATAATGCTGCCCGCGTTCAGCGCGTCGCTGAGCGGAATACCAATCAGCCACGCCAGCGGGTAAAAGACGTAGCCCAGAATCTGCTGGAAGCTGAGGCCAAATACGGTAGCGAAGAGGGCGTTAACGGCGCTGATTAAGGCAATAAAGCCCATCAGCATCGCCAGAATAATCATCGCCACCTTGAAGCCAGCCAGAATATATTCGCCGAGCATTTCAAAGAAGCTCTGCGACTCGTGCAGCTTCTCCAGCTTAATCTCCTGTTCGCTGCCCGGTCGCGTCGGGTTAATAATAGACAGCACAATAAAGGTGCTGAACATATTGAGGATCAGCGCCGCGACGACGTATTTCGCGTCCAGCATGCTCATATAGGCGCCGACAATCGACAGCGACACCGTCGACATTGCGGTGGCGGCCATGGTGAACAGCCGGCGAGAGGAGAGATCGCCGAGCACGCCCTTATAGGCAATGAAGTTTTCCGACTGTCCGAGGATCAGCGAGCTGACGGCGTTAAAGGACTCGAGCTTGCCCATGCCGTTGACTTTTGACAGCAGGGTGCCGATGACGCGAATAAAAATGGGCAGAATGCGCCAGTGCTGGAGAATACCAATCAGCGCGGAGATAAAGACAATCGGGCACAGCACGCCGAGGAAAATAAAGGCCAGGCCTTTTTCACTCATGCCGCCAAATACAAAGCTGGTGCCCTCGGCGGCAAAGCCGAGTAATGAGGTGAAAAAGCCGGAGATATTTTTAACTATCCACAGGCCGCTTTCGGCGTGGAGAAAAAAGAAAGCCAGGGCAGTTTCAATAACAATTAACTGGATAATATAGCGAACGCGGATTTTTTGTCGGTCATAGCTGGCAAGCCAGGCAAGGCTGAGGATAACCACCAGCGCCAGCAGGAAGTGTAAAAACTGAGTCATATTATTCTTTTCGCAGGTAAATAAGGCCGCTATTTAGCCACAGCCGCTACCTCCGGTAAATATCTGCTGCGAAAAAACCGGCGATCCTGCTCGCTGCCGCCGGCGCAGGCGAATAATTGCCTAAGTAATTATTTTTCAGCGATTAATTTACAACTCGTCATCATTCTCTACACATTTCACTTGTGTTTCTGATTATTGTAATGATAATCACTATCAGAAATATTTACCTATCTTTGCATCCGTTGACCGCGGCTCACATTTAAGGATGTCGGCATGTTTGTTCCATTTCTCATCATGTTACGTGAAGGCCTGGAAGCAGCGCTGATTGTCAGCCTGATCGCCAGCTATCTGAAACGCACCCAGCGCGGAAACTGGATTGGCGTAATGTGGATTGGGGTCATCCTCGCGGCGGCGCTGTGCCTCGGGCTGGGGATCTTTATCAACGAAACAACCGGCGAATTTCCGCAGCGTGAACAGGAGCTGTTTGAGGGCATCGTGGCGCTGGTCGCGGTCTTTATCCTGACCTGGATGGTGTTCTGGATGCGCAAGGTGTCGCGCAACGTGAAGCAGCAGCTGGAGCAGGCGGTGGATAACGCTCTGCAGCGCGGTAACAACCACGGCTGGGCGCTGGTGATGATGGTCTTTTTTGCCGTGGCGCGCGAAGGCCTGGAGTCGGTATTTTTCCTGCTGGCGGCGTTCCAGCAGGATGTCGGTATCTGGCCGCCGCTGGGCGCGATGCTTGGCCTCGCCACCGCCGTTGTCCTCGGTTTCCTGCTCTACTGGGGCGGCATCCGCCTTAATCTCGGCGCGTTCTTCAAGTGGACCAGCCTGTTCATTCTGCTGGTCGCCGCAGGCCTTGCCGCCGGCGCCATTCGCGCCTTTCACGAGGCCGGGCTGTGGAACCACCTCCAGGACGTGGCCTTCGATCTGAGCGGCGTGCTGTCGACGCACAGCCTGTTCGGTACGCTGCTTGAAGGCATCTTCGGCTATCAGGAAGCGCCGACCGTCAGCGAAGTGGCGGTGTACTTTATCTATTTGATTCCGGCGCTGGTGCTGTTTGCGCTGCCGCCGCGTAGCAATCCAGCAGCCTCGCGTACCGCTCCGCTTAAGTAGGGCGCCGCAGGATATATCGTTACCACATACTTACCGAAAGGGATGATCATGATGACTCATTTTCGCCGTAATGCGCTGCAGCTTGCCGTCGCAGCGTTGTTCAGCTCCGCCTTTTGCGCCCAGGCTGCGGATATTCCGCAGGTAAAAGTGACCGTTAATGACAAGCAGTGTGAACCGATGAACGTGACCGTGAAAGCGGGTAAAACGCAGTTCATCATTCAGAACCACAGTCAGAAGGCGCTGGAGTGGGAGATCCTTAAAGGCGTGATGGTCGTGGAAGAGCGCGAAAACATTGCGCCGGGCTTTACGCAAAAGCTGACGGCTAACCTGCAGCCGGGCGAATACGATATGACCTGCGGCCTGCTGACTAACCCGAAAGGGAAGCTGATTGTCACCGGTACTGCCACCAAAGACGCGGCGAAAGCCGACGCGCTGCTGAGCCTCGGCGAAGCGATTACCGCCTATAAAGCCTACGTCACGGCGGAAACCGCCCAGCTGGTTACCGGCACGAAGGCCTTCACCGACGCGGTGAAAGCGGGCGATATCGAAAAAGCGAAAGCGCTGTATGCCCCGACGCGTCAGCACTACGAGCGCATCGAACCGATCGCCGAGCTGTTCTCCGATCTTGACGGCAGCATTGATGCCCGTGAAGACGACTACGAGAAGAAAGCGGAAGATCCGAAATTCACCGGCTTCCACCGTCTGGAAAAAGCCCTGTTTGGCGACAACAGCACCAAGGGCATGGAGAGCTACGCCGACCGTCTGAATACCGACGTGCTGGAGCTGCAAAAACGCATCAGCGAGCTGGCGTTCCCGCCGTCTAAAGTGGTGGGCGGCGCCGCGGGCCTGATTGAGGAAGTGGCCGCCAGCAAAATCAGCGGCGAAGAAGATCGCTACAGCCACACCGACCTGTGGGACTTCCAGGCTAACGTTGACGGCGCGCAGAAAATTGTCGACCTGCTGCGTCCGCAGCTGCAAAAAGAGAACGCCGCGCTGCTGGCGAAAGTTGACGCTAACTTCAAGAAAGTTGACGCGATTCTCGCGAAATACCGCACCAAAGACGGCTATGAGACCTATGACAAGCTGACCGATGCGGATCGTAACGCGCTGAAAGGCCCGATCACCACCCTGGCGGAAGATCTGGCTCAGCTGCGCGGGATCCTGGGTCTGGACTAAAGCAATGGCAGAGCAGAAGCAATTCGAGGTGAATGAACCGTCACGTCGGCGGTTATTAAAAGGGATCGGCGCGCTAGGCGGCGCGCTGGCCATCGCCGGCGGCTGTCCGGTTGCGCATGCGGCCAAAAGCACCAGCTCGCCGGGCACGCTGTCGCCCAACGCGCGTATGGAGGAGCAGCCCTTTTATGGGCTGCACCAGGCGGGGATCCTCACCCCGCAGCAGGCCGCGATGATGCTGGTGGCCTTCGACGTGCTGGCCGGCGATAAGGCCGACCTCGAGCGCCTGTTCCGCCTGCTGACCCAGCGTATTGCCTTCCTGACCAAGGGCGGGCCGGCGCCGGACACGCCGAATCCGCGCCTGCCGCCGATGGACTCGGGCATTCTCGGGCCGTGGATTGCCCCGGATAACCTGACGATGACCGTTTCGGTCGGCCATTCGCTGTTTGACGAGCGCTATGGCTTAGCGAGTCTCGCGCCGAAGAAGCTGCAGAAGATGACGCGCTTTCCCAACGATTCGCTGGATGCCGCGCTCTGTCACGGCGATCTGCTGCTACAGATTTGCGCCAACACCCAGGATACGGTGATCCACGCGCTGCGCGATGTGATTAAGCATAGCCCGGATCTGCTGAGCGTCCGCTGGAAGCGTGAGGGCTTTATCTCCGATAGCGCCGCGCGGAGCAAAGGCAAGGAGACGCCGGTTAACCTGCTGGGCTTTAAGGACGGCACGGCGAACCCGGTGAGCACCGACAGCGCGCTGATGGACGAGGTGGTGTGGGTTACCGCCGGACAGGGAGAACCGGCGTGGGCGACGGGCGGCAGCTACCAGGCGGCGCGCATTATCCAGTTCCACGTTGAGTTCTGGGATCGTACGCCGCTGAAAGAGCAGCAGACGATTTTCGGCCGCGACAAGCACAGCGGCGCGCCGCTGGGGATGCAGCACGAGCACGACGTGCCGGATTACGCGAAAGATCCCGATGGCGATATCATCGCGCTGGATAGCCACATTCGGCTGGCTAACCCGCGCACGCCGCAGACGCAGTCGAACCTGATGATGCGCCGTGGCTATAGCTATTCGCTGGGGGTGACCAACTCCGGGCAGCTGGATATGGGGCTGCTGTTCGTCTGCTATCAGCACGATCTGGAAAAAGGTTTCCTGACGGTGCAAAAGCGTCTCAACGGCGAAGCGCTGGAGGAGTACATCAAGCCGATCGGCGGCGGCTACTTCTTTGCGCTGCCGGGCGTCAAGGATAGCCAGCACTACCTGGCGCAGTCCCTGCTTGAAGCCTGACGTTCCTGCCCGCAAGGGCAGGGCGTTTTCTGCTGTTTTTCCATTCTTTTTTTGTATTTCCTGCCTTGTGTTATTTTTCTGTAATCTAATTGTCGGAAACTCTCCAGAGCTGCGATGAGAATTATTTGTTGTCTGTATGTAAAAAATAAGTTGCATTAAGAATTATTTTTGATGTACTTATTACAGACGCGGTAGTTCCCGGCAGTGATGTCGTTCACTATGGAGATCGCGAATGCCCGATTGCTGTAACGGAAAATGTAAAACTTCTTACCGTACTCATCAGCACGGGGGCCACACTTCCGGCCGTGATTCCCACACCCCTAATGTTTCTCCAGTCACTACAGACAATCCGAACCCAGACCGGGTGAGCGGTGCGCGTAGCCGTGACCCGTTGTCAATTCGACAGGCAAGCAATGGCTTAAAAGGAAGCCAAACCTCAATCGTTCGTGCGCATAATCGCGTCGATATTGACGCGTGTGATGTAAACCAACAACGCAAGGTGCTATCCATGGGAAGACAAAAAGCAGTGACCAAAGCTCGTCGTGAGGCCAAACGTGTGCTGAGACAGGATTCGCGCAGCCATAAGCAGCGCGAAGAAGAATCGGTCACATCGCTTGTGCAAATGAGTGGCGTAGAAGCCATTGGCATGGCGCGGGACAGTCGCGATTTATCGCCGATTGAAGCGCGCAATGACGCTCAGGTGCATTATTTGAATGCCATTGACAATAAACAGCTGATCTTTGCCACCGGTGAAGCCGGGTGCGGGAAGACTTGGATCAGCGCGGCAAAAGCAGCTGAGGCCCTGATCCATAAGGATGTGGACAGAATTATTGTTACCCGTCCCGTTCTGCAGGCCGATGAAGACCTCGGCTTCTTACCGGGAGATATCGCCGAGAAATTCGCCCCCTATTTCCGCCCGGTTTATGACGTGCTGGTGAGAAGGTTGGGCGCTTCCTTTATGCAATACTGCCTGCGGCCGGAAATCGGCAAGGTGGAAATCGCGCCGTTCGCCTACATGCGCGGACGTACATTTGAAAATGCGGTTGTGATTCTGGACGAGGCTCAGAACGTGACCGCTGCGCAAATGAAAATGTTTTTGACCCGCCTCGGGGAGAACGTGACGGTCATCGTCAACGGCGACGTTACCCAGTGTGATTTACCCTCTGGCGTAAGGTCTGGCCTGGTCGATGCGCTGGCGCGTTTTGAAGAAGACGAGATGGTTGGTATTGTCCGCTTTACGACCGACGACTGCGTCCGCTCGATGCTCTGCCAGCGAGCGCTGAAAGCCTACTACTAGCGGTTATATTCAGCGCAAAGCCCGGGGAAACCCGGGCTTTGTTTTTTCTGCGGCCCGCCGACGCGGCCTGCGGCTTAGCCAATCGCCCCCAGCGCATCTTCGCTGCCCTGCTTTTTCGGCAGCAGGTACAGGGTGGCGAAAATATCCAGCAGATAGAGCAGGGCCAGCAGGGTGATCGCCGCGGTAAAGGACCAGTGGCTGACGAACAGGCCAATCACCAGCGGCCCAAATCCGCCGACGCCGCGCCCCAGATTAAACAGCACGTTCTGCGCGGTAGCGCGCACTTTCAGCGGGTAGGTATCGGAGATAAGCGCCCCGTAGCCGCCGATCATCCCGTTGACGAACATTCCCATCAGCGCCCCGGTAAACAGCATAACGACGGGGTCGCGCAGCTGGGCGTAGATAATGACCATCACCACGGCGCCGACCTGGTAAATAAGGAAGATTTTCCAGCGCGGGAAGCGATCCGCCAGCACGCCAAACAGCCAGATGCCGAAGGTCATCCCCACCACGGTGACCGCCGTCCACAGCCCGGATTTGGTCAGCGAGAAGCCAAAGCTGGAGGAGAGATAGCTCGGCATCCAGATCATCAGGCCGTAGTAGCCAAAATTCTGCACCGAACACAGGATCAGAATGCCGATACTGGCCTTTGAGGTGGCTCTGTCGGCAAACAGCATCCCGATCCGCGTCGTGAACGATATTTCCTCAGCGACGCGGCTATCTTTGGTAAACGCCTCGGGTTCGCCCATGCCGCGGCGGATGGCAAATGAGACCAGCGCCGGCAGCAGGCCGACCAGAAACATTCCGCGCCAGCCGATGATGTCCAGCAGGAGCGGGGTGATAAAGGCGGCAAGCAGGACCCCTAGCTGCCAGCCGATGCCGACCCATGCCGAGGCCCGGTTGCGCTTATGGGCGGGCCAGACTTCGGCAATCAGCGCCATGCCGATACCGAATTCGCCGCCGAGCCCCATCCCCGCCAGGGTGCGATAGGCCAGCAGATCCCAATAGCCCTGGGCGACCGCACAAAGACCGGTAAACACGGAGAACATCAGGATCGTGAAGGTCAGGACGCGAATGCGCCCGAGGCGATCGCTGAGATGACCAAACAGAATCCCGCCCAGCACCGCGCCAATGAGCGTCCAGGTGACGAGAGAACCCGCCTGAGAGGTGCTGAGCGCCAGAGAAGCGCTGATTGCCGGCAGCATGAAGCCGAGGATCAGCAGGTCGAAACCATCCATTGCGTAGCCGCTGATCGCCGCGACCATGGCTTTAGCCGGCGTCACGCCGCGCTTGTTTTGTGGGGAAGAGAAGGTCATGTCCAGGCCTTAGGATTAAATTGTGCGCCAAGTATAGATTTGTCAGCGATCGTAATCTACCGCAAAGAGGGGCCCAGGGTCAGGAGGCGCGAGCAAAGCCGGAGCATCGCCAGATGCTCCGCCGCGTCGATAAACGAGACGAAATAGTGATGAATAGCGGGCGTCGCCCCTTCGGGACCAACGCAGGCGTTGTTCAAAAATGCTCCCGGCATTTTTGTACGGGCAGCCCGCTCGCAGGCTCGCGGTCTGTGCAGCTGGCGGTGCCAGCTGTCGAACCCTGGTCGAGGCTTCTCATCCCTCCCAGGGCGGTGCAACAGGCGAAAAAAAAGCCCGTACTTGCGTACGAGCTCTTCTTTAAATATGGCGGTGAGGGAGGGATTGACTCGCTTTGCTCGCGATTACTCGGCCCGTCCCTGGGCCTCGCCCCTTCGGGGCCAACGCAGGCGTTGTTCAAAAATGCTCCCGGCATTTTTGTACGGGCAGCCCGCTCGTAGGCTCGCGGTCTGTCCAGCTGGCGGTGCCAGCTGTCGAACCCCGGTCGGGGCTTCTCATCCCCCCCTGGTGGGGTGCAATGTGCGAAAAAAAAGCCCGTACGCAAGTACGAGCTCTTCTTTAAATATGGCGGTGAGGGGGGGATTCGAACCCCCGATACGTTGCCGTATACACACTTTCCAGGCGTGCTCCTTCAGCCACTCGGACACCTCACCATATTGTCGTTCCCGTTGTCGCTGGGAACGGGCGCTAATTTAGGGAAATACGTATCTCTCGTCAATCAACTTTTTTAAAAAACCGCGCGTTTAGCCAAACTTCACGCAACCTGCTGGCAAAACGCACGACAATCGTTTTTTTTGTCACCACTCTCTTTTTGCCCGCCGGCCAGTCGAAATTTGCTATGCTGGCAAACCAATAGAAAACAACAAGTAAAATACAGCGCTAACGCAAACCTGCTTAAGACATTAGCTATCAGGAGCCACAATGGAGATTATCTTTTACCACCCGACGTTTGATATTCCGTACTGGATTGCCGCGCTGGAAAAACAGCTCCCCGGTTCGCGCGTACGCGAGTGGAAGCCTGGCGACGATCGGCCCGCCGACTATGCGCTGGTCTGGCACCCGCCGGTGGAAATGCTCCAGGGCCGCGACCTAAAGGCCGTCTTTGCGCTCGGCGCGGGGGTGGACTCGATCCTCAGCAAACTGCGCGAACATCCGCAGATGCTGCCGCTATCGATTCCACTCTTCCGCCTGGAAGATACCGGCATGGGGCTGCAGATGCAGGAGTATGCGGTCAGCCAGGTGCTGCACTGGTTCCGCCGGTTTGACGATTATCAGGCGCTGAAGCAGCAGGCGCGCTGGCAGCCGCTCGATGAATACCGGCGCGAAGATTTTTCCATCGGCATCATGGGGGCCGGCGTGCTCGGCGCGAAGGTTGCGCAAGGGCTGCAGGCATGGGGCTTCCCGCTGCGCAGCTGGAGCCGCAGCCGCAAGGCGTGGCCGCAGGTGCAAAGCTTTGCCGGGGCCGATGAGCTGAATGAGTTCCTGCGCGAAACCCGGGTCCTGATCAACCTGCTGCCCAACACGGCGGAGACCGTCGGCATTATTAATCAGCAGCTGCTGGCGCAGCTTCCGGACGGCAGCTATGTTCTCAACCTGGCGCGCGGCGTCCATGTCGTTGAAGACGACCTGCTGGCGGCGCTGGAAAGCGGTAAACTTAAAGGCGCCATGCTCGATGTCTTCAGCCGCGAGCCGCTCCCGGCATCAAGCCCGCTGTGGGCGCATCCGCGAGTG
>NZ_JAQGFU010000126.1:0-12708 GCF_030078455.1 Klebsiella sp. Ech2A
GAAGGCGCTGTGGCTGCCGTAGCCAAGGTCCAGCGCCACCCGCAGGACCGACTGCCCCTGCGCCAGGCGCACCAGCGCTTCCATCAGCTTCGCCCGGCGCACCCATTCGCTCCAGGTCAGCGTGGTCTGCTGCTGGAAGTGGCGGTTGAGCGTACGCTCGCTCATATTGCTCTCTTTTGCCGCCTGGAGGCTGCTCCAGGCCTCGCCAGGCGCTTCGCGGACCTTTTGGCACAGCCGGCGCAGCGCCTCGCTTTGCGGCTCGATCAGGCCGAACGGCAGCACGGTCATGCCGCGGATCTCATCAAGAATTAATTCATAGACGCGCTCGTCGCGGCTGCCGGGATCGTAGCGTTCCGCCAGCGTCAGCGAGGTGACGATCAGCTCGCGCAGCAGCGGGGAGATCTGCACGATCTGGCACGATGACGGCAGATCGGCGCGGGCAAGAGGATCGATAAACAGCGTGCGCGCCGCGACTTTACCGGTGATGCGCAGCGCGTGGGGCGTACCCGCCGGCAGCCAGACCCCGCGCCCCGGCGGGACGACCCAGTAGCCCACCGGCGTCTCTACCCGCACCACGCCGCTCAGGATATGCAGCAGCTGGACGCAGTCGTGCTGATGCCAAGGCTCGCTATCGCCGTGGGCGTAATCATGGGCAAAGGGCACCAGGGAACGATGCTGAAAGGAGAAGCGGGAGGTCGTCGTCATCGCGGCGTGAGGATATCGGCCCGACGCAAGCGCCGGGCCGTGGCGAAAGAACTAGATGTGCAGTTCTTGCAGCGTTTCTTTCGGCAACGCCAGCTCGTCATTGCTGTTGATGCGCACGTCGTGCTCAAGAATATGACGCGCGATGTCCTGCGCTTCTTCCAGCGAGTGCATGGTGTAGGTACCGCACTGGTAAACGTTGAGCTCGGGGATCTGGCTCTGCTCTTTAACCTTCAGCACGTCGGCCATTGCCGCTTTCCAGGCATCCGCCACGCGCTGCTCGTCCGGCGTACCGATCAGGCTCATATAGAAGCCCGTGCGGCAGCCCATCGGAGAGATGTCGATAATTTCCACACCCTTACCGTTGAGGTGGTCGCGCATAAAGCCCGCGAACAGGTGCTCAAGCGTGTGAATGCCTCTTTCCGGCATCACTTCCTGATTCGGTATGCAAAAACGCAGATCGAAAACGGTAATTTCGTCGCCGTGCGGCGTGTTCATTTTCTTCGCGACGCGCACCGCAGGGGCTTCCATTCGGGTATGGTCGACTGTGAAACTATCTAACAACGGCATTCTTCACCTCCGATAGTGATTTTTTTTAAATAAAAATGAACTCTTTTGACACCCGCTAGTCTGAGTATGTGAAAGACGCGCATTTATTATCATCATCATCCCTGAATCAGAGATGAAAGTTTGGCCACATTGATGTGGCCTTTTTCTTTTGTACCGCTTTTTGCTACGCGTGTCTCGCTAACAGAGCAGCAAAAGGTTCGCTATCTTCCGCTTCTATCTTCTGCTGACGCACGGCTGACGCTTCACGCTCGGTAATGAAATCCTCTTCGCGTAAAATCTCCAGCGGCTCTTCACGCAGCATCGTACGATACCGATCGGCCAGCTCCCTACCGGTGCCGCCAATCCCTTCTTCAAGCATAGAACGCAGAATGCGCGCTGAGAAAGTTAATTCCGGATTATCGAAGCTGGCAACCAGCTCGTCGCACACCTGCTGGTAGGCGTCGCCGCCGTGAATACCGTCCAGAATCTGCGCAACGCGGCGCAAATCGCGGAACAGGTCTTTACCCACCTTAGCCAGCGGGAACTGCGCGCTTTCGCAGCCAATTCCCAGCGTCAGGCCCGGCTTACGCCCTTCAAGAATCACCCGGTTCCAGTTAGTGCGCGTACACAGCAGCTCGTCGCTGCTCATCTCCGGCGCATCGGCCAGCGCGCACCAGACCATAAACAGATCGAGGAAGCGCACCTGCTGCTCGTCAACGCCAATCGGCGAGAACGGGTTGATATCCAGTGAACGCACTTCGATATATTCGATACCACCGCGCAGCAGCGCGTCAGACGGCGTCTCGCCGCTGCGGGTCACGCGTTTCGGGCGGATTGGCGCATAGAGCTCGTTTTCAATCTGCAGAATGTTGCTGTTAATTTGCAGATACTTGCCGTCTTTCTCGAGGCCAATTTCCGCATACTCCTGCGACGGCGTTTTAATCGCCCGCTTCAATCCTGCCACATACTCCTGCAGATCGTTAAACGTAATTCCGAGATTGCTTTGCGACTTATTGGTATAGCCGAGGTCGCTCAGGCGCAGGGAGGTCGCGTACGGCAGGTAGTACATGCCGTTTTCCGCTTCCTCAAACGGCAGCGTGGTCGGTTTCCCCTGCAGGAAAGAGGAGCAGATTGCCGGAGACGCCCCGAACAGATACGGGATCACCCAGCCAAAGCGGTAATAGTTGCGGATCGAGCGGAAATAGCCCGCCGAAATCGCCTCTTTCCCGCTCTCTTCGTCCTCAACGCCGCACTTCGCCTGCCAGAACGCCATCGGCAGAGAGAAGTTGTAGTGCACGCCGGAGATGGTCTGCATCAGCGCGCCGTAGCGGTTTTTCAGCCCTTCGCGGTACAGCGTTTTCAGACGGCCAATATTCGAGGTGCCGTACTGCGCCAGCTCGATATCCTGGCCCGGGGCAATATAGCAGGGCATGCTCAGCGGCCACATCCGCTCATCGCCGAGATGGCGGG
This sequence comes from Klebsiella sp. Ech2A, assembly GCF_030078455.1. Taxonomy (NCBI): domain Bacteria; kingdom Pseudomonadati; phylum Pseudomonadota; class Gammaproteobacteria; order Enterobacterales; family Enterobacteriaceae; genus Klebsiella; species Klebsiella sp. Ech2A. The sequence goes on from NZ_JAQGFU010000126.1 coordinate 2,722, forward strand.
CGGTATAGCGATGAACATCGCGCATAAAAGTGAGCATGTGCTGAATATCGCCATCAACCGGCGTAATAAACTCCAGCAAAGCTTCGGCAAAATCGGTGGTAATCCATTTGTGGGTCAGCGCCGACCCCAATGCCTGAGGATGGCCGGTAGTGGCCAGCGAGCCGTCGGCGTTAACGCGCAGCGTTTCGCGCTCAAGGCCGCGATGAATGCCCTTTAGCGCCTGCGGATTTTTTTCCAGCCAGGCCAGCGCCTGTGATACGTCCGGGATCAATTTGACCTCCCGCCTGTCGAAATAATTTGAATAAGCATAATTGTAATGGTGACCATCCAGGTTATTCCAGCAAAGGTTATTGTTACCGCCTGCCGGGAGTGCCTCAGCTCCACAATTAGTGCCACCATGTCATGCCCTGAAGCGTGACCAGCGCAATGACGATATAGCGTAGCGCTTTACCAAGGCATAAAAAAAAGAGCACTGGTCCCCAGGAAATGCGCATCCATCCCGCCAGTAAACACAGCAAATCGCCGATCACCGGCGTCCAGCTTAATAATAATGTGACCGCGCCGTAGCGCTTTAGCCAGCCGGATGCCCTCTCCTGCCAGCGCGACGTTTTGCGCAGCGGAAACAGGCGCCCCAGAATAACGTTAGTTACCCCTCCAAGGCTATTGCCGATTGTTGCTATTAATACCAGCGCCCACGGTTGACTCGCTCCCGTTAGTAGCATAGCAACCAGCACAACTTCCGAGTTACCGGGAAGCAGCGTGGCGCTAAGAAAGCTACTGGCAAACAGCGATATCAGCGATAGCGCGTCGCTCACAGCAGCCGAACGTCGACGGCATCCATCCCCGCGCGCCGTGCGGCCTGCAGACCAAAGTCAGCGTCTTCAAACACCACGCATTTTTCCGGCGCAACGCCCATGCGCTCGGCGCACAGCAGGAAGGTATCGGGAGCAGGCTTGTGGTTGGTGACGTGATCGGCGGCAATCACCGCTGAGAAGTAGTGACGCAGGCCGAGATGGGCCAGCAGAGCCTCCGCAACGGCGCTTTCGCTGCCGGTGCCAACCGACATCGGCCGGCGGCCGTGCCACTCTTTTACCACCTCAATCAGCGGTAAGGGGCGCACGCTATCCAGCAGCATCGCCTTGACGGCGTTGGTTTTTTCCAAAGCCAGGCGATGGGGGTCTAAATCCGCCTGGTTCAGCTTGATAATCACCTGGGCAATACGCCAGGTCGGAGAACCGTTGAGCGCGACCATCGCCTGCTCGTCGAAACGCATTCCGTAACGACCCAGAACCTCGTGCCAGGCCTTACGATGCGTCGGCTCGGTATCAAGGATAGTGCCATCCATATCAAAGATAAGTCCTGCGTAGCGTTCGTACATCGTGTTCTCACAAACCGGATAAGGAAAGATTACTTTATCGCAAAAGGCGCATATTGTCGCGGGCGGAGGCGGGGGCAAAAGCAGCAAAGGCGCCACGGGGCGCCTTTATCATAGCGGTGCACCGGCTTATTTGATTTTCAAATCATTCTCAACCAAACGAACGCCCTGCACTCTGCGGGTCACCTCTACGGCGCGATTCGCATCGGTCTGCGACGAAACAAAGCCGCTCAGCTGAACGCGTCCTTTGAAGGTCTGCACGCTAATTTCAGTGGATTTGATCTCTTTTTCGTTAAACAGCGCGGTTTTGACCTTGGTGGTCACGACGGTGTCGTCGATATAGCCCCCGGTACTTTCCTTGGTGGCCGATCCGGCGCAGCCGGCCAGAGATACGGCTACCAGAAGCGTCGCGCAAAAGGCAGGTATTGCTTTGAACCATTTCATGGATTTCTCTCCTTGCACTCATCTCACCCGAATCAGGTCGATATACAGGGGTAAATTATAGTGGAAAGAGCAACTTGCCAATATTAAAAAGTGCGGAAGAGCGTGCTGAAACGGCTAAGCAACGGCGGCTGACGGGATGGTTGGGCGACAAGGTTTTCGAACGCGGGACTATTTCGCAGACCGTGGAGTTACTGTATTGCGGTTATTTTAGGGAGAAGATGGTGCATCCGGGAGGATGACTCACCGGGTTCGCCCTACGGGCCGTCGCTTACGCGACGTTATCCTCCCTGGTGCTTGCTGTTATTTTGCAGACCGTGGAGCAATAGTGTTGGGGTTATTTCAGGAGAAATGGTGCATCCGGGAGGATGACTCACCGGGTTCGCCCTACGGGCCGTCACTTACGCGACGTTATCCTCCCTGGTGCTTGCTGTTATTTCGCAGACCATGAAGTAATAATGTTGGGGTTATTTCAGGAGAAGATGGTGCATCCGGGAGGATTCGAACCTCCGACCGCTCGGTTCGTAGCCGAGTACTCTATCCAGCTGAGCTACGGATGCATCAGGGGGAACTTCTTTACTACGTTAACTTCTCTGGCGCTGGCGATTATCTCGCAGACCATGAAACAACAAAAGTGCTGTTATCTCGAAGAAGATGGTGCATCCGGGAGGATTCGAACCTCCGACCGCTCGGTTCGTAGCCGAGTACTCTATCCAGCTGAGCTACGGATGCATCAGGGAGAACTTCTTTACTACCAGCAAGTGCCGCAAATTAACCATTGCCGCACTTCACAAGATGGTGCATCCGGGAGGATGACTCACTGTGCTCGCCCTACGGGCCGCTGCTGATGCAGCGTTATCTTCCCTGGTGCTTGCGGCTATCTCGCAGACCATGAAACAACAGGATTGCTGTTATCTCAGAGAAGATGGTGCATCCGGGAGGATTCGAACCTCCGACCGCTCGGTTCGTAGCCGAGTACTCTATCCAGCTGAGCTACGGATGCAAAATGGCGGTGAGGCGGGGATTCGAACCCCGGATGCAGCTTTTGACCGCATACTCCCTTAGCAGGGGAGCGCCTTCAGCCTCTCGGCCACCTCACCACACGCCTCTTTCGAGTGCTTCGAAGAACTTGTTTCTGCTCTTCGTCGCTGCGATGGCGCACATATTACTTTCTGGTACTTATAAGTCAAACAATTTTTCGAGACCTTTTTTCCGTTTGCACACTTACCGCGCAATCAGCCTGCAAAAACGGCAAAAAGAGCGTTTAATCAACAGAAATTCAGGGGTTAGGGCCAGCTAAAAGCAAAAGATAAACGCAACGGACGATGGACAAGTAACGGAAAAGAGAGGCGTCGGGAGTAGAAAAGAGAGAGAAATCGGCTGGCGGTGGGATGCGCCTCACGAAATCGCGAGGCGCGAAAGTCTTAGTAACTGGACTGCTGGGATTTTTCAGCCTGGATACGCTGGTAGATCTCTTCACGATGCACGGAGACTTCTTTAGGGGCATTAACGCCAATACGTACCTGGTTACCCTTAACCCCTAAAACTGTCACAGTGACCTCATCTCCAATCATGAGGGTCTCACCAACTCGACGAGTCAGAATCAGCATTCTTTGCTCCTTGAAAGATTAAAAGAGTCGGGTCTCTCGTATCCCGGCATTATCCATCATATAACGCCAAAAAGTAAGCGATGACAAACGCCTCACGGCGTACCGCAGTCATGGCATCACATTCTGTTAAACCTAAGTTTAGCCGATATACACAACTTCAACCCGACTTTATCGTTATCAGTGCTTCTCTTGCAAGATACCGTAATCCGAAGATGACGGCACCTATGCGTTTATAGTTATTACAGTTTTGCGCTTACCCAGCCTTTCACACTGGCTAACGCAGCAGGGAGAGCAGACGCATCGGTACCACCGGCCTGAGCCATATCCGGACGACCGCCCCCTTTACCGCCCACCTGCTGAGCGACCATACCAACCAGCTCCCCTGCCTTCACGCGGTCTGTCACATCCTTAGACACACCGGCAATCAGAGAAACCTTACCATCCGCTACCGTGGCTAACACTACAACCGTTGAACCCAGCTGGTTCTTCAGATCGTCAACCATGGTACGCAGCATTTTTGGCTCAACGCCGACCAGCTCGCTGACCAGCAGCTTAACGCCGTTAATCTCTTCCGCTTTGCTGGAGAGGTTTGCGCTCTCCTGCGCTGCCGCCTGCTCTTTCAGCTGCTGCAGCTCTTTTTCCAGCTGGCGAGTACGTTCCAGCGCGGAGCGTACCTTGTCGCCGAGGTTATGGCTATCGCCCTTCAGCAGCTGCGCGATGTCGCCCAGCAGATCGCTTTGCGAATGCAGGCTCGCAATCGCGCCTTCACCGGTCACCGCTTCAATACGGCGCACGCCCGCGGCGGTCCCGGATTCGGAGGTGATGCGGAACAGGCCGATATCGCCGGTCCGCGCAGCGTGAGTACCGCCGCACAGCTCGGTGGAGAAATCACCCATTTTCAGGACGCGAACGCGGTCATCATACTTCTCGCCGAACAGCGCCATGGCGCCAGATTCGCGAGCCGCATCGATATCCATGATGTTGGTTTCGATAGGCAGGTTGCGGCGAATTTGCGCATTGACCAAATCTTCAACCGCGCGGAGCTCTTCCGGCTTCATCGCTTCAAAATGCGAGAAGTCAAAGCGCAGCGCCTTGTCATTTACCAGAGAGCCTTTCTGAGCCACGTGCGTACCGAGAATCTGGCGCAGCGCGGCATGCATCAGGTGGGTCGCGGAGTGGTTCAGACGAATACGCTGGCGGCGAGCGCGATCGACATCGGCCTGCACTGCGTCACCCACCTTCAGGGTACCGCCGGCCACTTTACCGATATGACCAATCGCCTGGCCGTACTTCTGCGCATCGCTGACGATGAACGAGAAGCCCGCGCCTTTCAGCTCGCCCTTATCGCCGACCTGACCGCCGGACTCAGCATAGAACGGCGTCTGATCCAGAATAACAACCGCTTCCTGGCCGGCGCTGACGGTATCAACCGCTTTGCCGTCGATGAACAGCGCGGTGATCTTGCCGTTCAGCTCGAGGCTATCGTAGCCTTTAAACTCAGAAGCGCCCTCAACGCGGATCATCGCGTTGTAGTCGGCGCCGAAGCCGCTGGACTCGCGCGCGCGACGGCGCTGCTCTTCCATTGCCGCTTCGAAGCCTGCTTCGTCAACTTTGATATTACGCTCGCGGCACACGTCCGCGGTCAGATCGACCGGGAAGCCGTAGGTATCGTACAGGCGGAAGGCCGTTTCGCCGTCGAGGGTGTCACCCTTCAGCTTAGCCAGCTCTTCGTCGAGCAGCGCCAGGCCGCGTTCCAGAGTACGGGCAAACTGCTCTTCTTCCGTTTTCAGAACCTGCTCAACCTGAGCCTGCTGCTGCTTCAGCTCTTCGCCGGCAGCGCCCATGACCTCAATCAGCGGCGCAACCAGTTTCCAGAAGAAGGCATCCTTCGCACCGAGCATATTACCGTGGCGGACGGCACGGCGAATGATACGACGCAGCACGTAGCCGCGGTTTTCATTCGACGGGATCACACCGTCGGCGATCAGGAACGCACAGGAGCGAATATGATCGGCAATCACGCGCAGCGACTTGTTGGTCAGATCGGTGGCGCCGGTCACTTTGGCGACGTTCTCGATCAGCTGACGGAACAGGTCGATGTCGTAGTTGGAGTTCACGTGCTGCAGAACGGCGGCGATACGCTCCAGGCCCATACCGGTATCAACGGACGGCTTCGGCAGCGGCTCCATGGTACCGTCAGCCTGACGGTTAAACTGCATGAAGACGATGTTCCAGATCTCAATGTAGCGATCGCCGTCCTCTTCCGCGCTTCCCGGAGGGCCGCCCCAGATGTGGTCGCCGTGGTCAAAGAAGATTTCGGTGCACGGGCCGCAGGGACCGGTATCGCCCATCTGCCAGAAGTTATCGGAGGCAAACGCGCCGCCTTTATTGTCGCCAATGCGAATAATGCGCTCACGCGGAACGCCAACCTCGTTGGCCCAGATGTCGAAAGCTTCGTCATCGGTTTCGTAAACGGTTACCCACAGCTTTTCTTTCGGCAGAGCGAACCAGCTTTCGCCGGTTAACAGCTCCCATGCGTACTTGATAGCATCCTGCTTGAAGTAGTCGCCGAAGCTGAAGTTGCCCAGCATTTCAAAGAAGGTGTGGTGGCGCGCGGTATAGCCGACGTTTTCCAGATCGTTGTGTTTACCACCCGCACGAACGCAGCGCTGCGAGGTGGTCGCACGGGAATAATTACGCTTGTCGAGGCCAAGGAACACATCCTTGAACTGGTTCATCCCGGCGTTGGTAAACAGCAGGGTCGGGTCGTTGTGCGGCACCAGGGAGCTGCTGGCAACTACCTGATGTCCCTTACTATGGAAAAAATCGAGAAACGCCTGACGGATCTCAGCAGTGCTCTTGCTCATAATTATCCTGAAATCAAGCTATACACTTCATCCTTCACGCCGCCTCTGGCTGGCTGCGCGCGTTCACCTCAGCTACGTACCTTTGTACGCCTCAGGGACTCACTCCGTTGCCGCCGTGATGCGGCGTGAATGATTTTGTGTATAAGGAATAATCGCCCTGGGCGCTGATTGCCTTTTAAACAGCCAGCGGCCGGACGGAATAAAGTGGGAATAAGATAAGTTTTCTTTACGGGGAAGTAAAATCCCCGATGGGTCAATCTGCAAAATTTCGCCAGATTTCCTGGATATCTTCCATTAAGTAGCCGCGGTACAGCAAAAAGCGCTGTATTTTGACTTTTTCGGCAAATACGGTGGGGAGCGGATCGCCATATTTCCTCTGCGCCTGCTCTTTCGCCAGCTGCGCCCAGTCGATTTCGCACTCGCGCATTGCGCGCTCGCCCTCTTCGCGGGCAATGCCTTTCTGGTTCAGCTCCTGACGGATGCGCGCCGGGCCGTAGCCTTTGCGGCTCCGGCTGGCAATAAACTGGCGGACAAAGCGCTGGTCATCGAGGTAGCGGTTTTCGATGCACCAGGCCACAACGCGATCGACCTCTTCCGGCGTAACGTCCAGCGCCTCGGGGCCATTTTTCCCCATAACCGGCGCGGCCAGCTTGCGCCGCAGCTCCTGTTCGCTATGGTCGCGCATTGCCAGAATACGAATCGCGCGATCCAGCAGGCGTGCATAGCCGGAACGGCGGGATGAAGATTCAGTCACGGGCACCTCGATAATCAAAAAGCAAAAGGGCCGCATAAGCAGCCCCTTGTTTTCCCGTCTTGTTCAAATCGCACGTGCGCTGGCGTTTGCCTGCCCTGCCACCTGAACGATTCAGGGGATAATTACCTGACGGTATCAGAAATCCTGTTCGCTTTCTTCTTCGCTTTTACCATCAACCGCGAAGTCCGGCGTGGAGTCCTGGTTGTTCAGCAGCAGTTCACGAACTTTCTTCTCGATCTCTTTCGCCGCAGCCGGGTTCTCTTTCAGCCAGGAGATAGCGTTCGCTTTACCCTGACCAATTTTGTCGCCGTTGTAGCTGTACCAGGCGCCCGCTTTTTCAATCAGCTTCTCTTTCACGCCCAGATCGACCAGCTCGCCGAAGAAGTTGATGCCTTCGCCGTAGAGGATCTGGAACTCCGCCTGCTTGAACGGCGCGGCGATTTTGTTCTTCACGACCTTCACGCGGGTTTCGCTACCAATGACGTTATCGCCATCTTTGACCGCACCGATGCGGCGGATATCCAGACGCACGGAGGCGTAGAATTTCAGCGCGTTACCGCCGGTGGTGGTTTCCGGGTTACCGAACATCACGCCGATTTTCATACGGATCTGGTTGATGAAGATCAGCAGCGTGTTGGACTGCTTCAGGTTACCGGCCAGCTTACGCATCGCCTGGCTCATCATACGCGCCGCGAGGCCCATGTGGGAGTCGCCGATCTCGCCTTCGATTTCCGCTTTCGGCGTCAGCGCCGCAACGGAGTCGACCACCAGCACGTCTACCGCGCCGGAGCGGGCCAGCGCGTCACAGATCTCAAGCGCCTGCTCGCCGGTGTCCGGCTGAGAGCACAGCAGGTTGTCGATATCGACGCCCAGCTTGCGGGCATATACCGGATCCAGCGCGTGCTCTGCATCGATAAAGGCACAGGTTTTACCTTCACGCTGCGCGGCGGCGATAACCTGCAGGGTCAGCGTCGTTTTACCGGAAGATTCAGGCCCGTAGATTTCGACGATACGACCCATTGGCAGACCGCCGGCGCCGAGGGCGATATCCAGCGAAAGCGAACCGGTGGAGATCGTTTCCACGTCCATGGAACGGTCTTCACCCAGGCGCATGATGGAGCCTTTACCGAACTGTTTTTCGATCTGGCCCAGTGCTGCCGCCAACGCTTTCTGTTTGTTTTCGTCGATAGCCATTATTACTCCTGTCATGCCGGGTGGAACCGGGTAGTGAATTCTGTTCTGTTGAAGCAATTATACTGTATGCTCATACAGTATCAAGTGTTTTGTAGAAATTGTTGCCAGAGCAGCTGCAGGGCGTAGGCCGTGGCCTGACGGCGCACCGACTCGCGGTCTCCGGCGAAACATTCCCGCTGCGTAACCCCCTGCCCGTTGGCGCAGGCCACGCCAAACCACACCGTTCCGACGGGCTTTTCCGCGCTGCCGCCGTCCGGCCCTGCCACGCCGCTCACCGAGATCGCGTAGGTGGCGCGGGCGGCGCGCAGCGCGCCAATCGCCATCTCCACCACCACCGGTTCGCTCACCGCGCCGTGCTCGGCCAGCGTCGCTTCGCTGACGCCAATCATCTGCGATTTAGCTTCGTTGCTGTAGGTGACAAAACCGCGCTCAAACCACGCCGAGCTGCCGGCGATATCGGTCAGTACTTTCGCGATCCAGCCGCCGGTACAGGATTCAGCCGTGCTCACCGTGGCGCCCTGCGCCTTCAGCGCCTGCCCAACCTGCTCACTCAGCTGCATTAATTCGGAATCTGTCATCGTCGCCCCGTTTAAGCCAGATAAAGAGGCCATCAAAGATAGCACTTTCAGCACAGATGTGGGGACGAGGAGATGAATTTACGAGGGGGCCTGCGAAAATGAACGGTCCCGAAGGCCGGGACCGTGGAATAGCGCGTTACTTCATGCTGCCGGCAATCAGCTCGACGTTATGACGCATCATTTTCACGTAGCTGTCCGCCACGCCGCCCGGTTTGGACAGCGCTTCCGGATAGAGCTCGCCGCCCGGCTGCGCGCCCGTGGCGTTGGCAATCTGCTTCACCAGCCGCGGATCGAGCTGGTTCTCCATAAACCAGGTGTGCACGTTATCGGCTTTAATCTGTTTAATCAGCGCCGCAACCTGCGCGGCGCTGGCTTCGCTCTCCGATGACAGCCCCTGCGGCGCAAGGAAGGTCACGCCGTAGGCGCGGCCAAAGTAGCCGAACGCATCATGGCTGGTCAGAACCTTACGTTTCGCCTGCGGAATAGTGCTGAACTGGTTCTTCGCCCAGCCGTGAATCTCGTTGAGCTGGCCGATATAGCGCTTGCCGGAGACCTCAAGCGCCGCTTTGTCCTCAGGGTCGGCTTTGACCAGCCCGCTGAGGATATTTTGCGCGTACAGCGCGCCGTTGGCGGCGCTGTTCCAGGCGTGCGGGTCGGTCACCGTTTTCCCGTCCTCATCGAGGGTATGGGTTTTTACGCCCGTCGACGCCACCACCAGCTCGCCTTTGAATCCCGATGCCTTAATCAGCCGGTCGACCCACCCTTCCAGCCCCAGGCCGTTAACCACCACCACGTCGGCCTTGCTGAGCAAGGCGCTGTCCTGCGGCGATGGCTCAAAGGTATGCGGGTCGCCGTCGGGACCCACCAGCGTATCGACGTGAACATGTTCGCCGCCGACCTGCTGCACGATATCGCCCAGCACCGAAAAGCTGCTGACCACGTTGAGCGTTTTCGCCATCGCCCCCTGCGCCGCCAGGCCCAGCGCCAGCGCCAAAACTACCCCGGTACGTTTCTTCATATTTTCCTTACCCCATTAATTTACGCCAGCCGACCACCAGCCGGCTGCGCGTGCCAAAAAACACCGAAATAAAAAAGATCCCGCTGGCGGTCAGCACGATGGCGGGGCCGGCGGGCAAATTCGCCGCCCACGACAGGCTGAGCCCCATCC
>NZ_JAQGFU010000127.1:0-12629 GCF_030078455.1 Klebsiella sp. Ech2A
CGCTGGCGCTAAGGGCGGCTTCCGACGATCTGCTGGCGCAGGTGGAGCTGCCCGCTTTAGCCGCCTCGCGCTACCCGTCGCAGCTGTCAGGCGGCCAGCGCCAGCGGGTGGTTATTGCCCGTGCGCTGGCGATGAAGCCGAAGCTTATCGTCGCCGATGAGGCGGTGTCGGCGCTGGATATCACTACCCAGCACCGCATCATTCAGCTGTTTACCCGCCTGCGTAGCCGCTACGGCCTGTCGCTTCTGTTTATTTCGCACGACCTCGATGCGGTGGCCGCGCTGTGCGACCGCGTATTGGTACTGCAGGCAGGGCACATTATCGAACAGGGCAGCACCGAGCAGATCTTCCAGCGGCCCCAGCACGCATGGACGCGACTGTTGCTTGCGGCCATTCCCGGCACCGGCCATCGTTTTAGCGAGGAGGTAGTCTATGAGTCAGCCGCTGCTTTCTGAGCCGCTCACCCTCCCGCCAGGGACGTTCTGGCAGAGGCTGTGGCGGGAACCGAGCGCCCGTCGAGGACTGGTGATTGTGGCGCTGATGGTACTTGCGGCGCTAGCTGCGCCAATGGTCGCCGCATGGCTAGGCCATAGCGAAACCGGGCAGTTCCGTGATAGCGCGCTGTCGGATATGGGCCTGCCCGTAGGGCCGAGTGCAGCGTTTCCGCTCGGCGCGGATGATAACGGTCGCGACGTGCTGGTGCGCACCCTGTACGGCACCCGCATTTCGCTGCTGATCGCCGTCCCCGCCACCACGCTGGCAATGCTGATTGGTCTGTTCGTCGGGGTGTTTGGCGGCTATCGCGGCGGGCGCATTGACGCGCTGTGTCAACAGCTGATCAATCTGGTACTTTCGTTTCCGTTCGTGGTCACGGCGCTCAGCCTGCTGGCGCTGAATCAAGGCGGCGAGAGCGGTCCTCGCGTCGACCCTGTGTGGGTGGTGATCTTTGTGATTACCTTCTTCTCATGGGGCTACTTTGCGCGCCTGAGCCGAGGGCTGGTGCTGGATCTGCGCCAGCAGGAGTTCGTGGCTGCCGCGGTGCTGATGGGTGAAAGTCAGCGGCGCATTTTGTGGCGCGATATTATTCCCGGCGTGTTGCCGACGATGGGCGTGTACTGGGCCATCCAGCTACCTACCAACATCATCGCTGAAGCCACCCTTTCCTTCCTTGGCGTAGGCATTCCCGCACCCGCCGCAAGCCTTGGCAATATGATTGCCGACGTGCAGCGTTCGGCGATGTATCAGGTTCAGCCGTGGTTTCTGGCTGCCCCCGCGCTGGCGCTGTTTTTAATCGTCCTCGGTTTTAACTGCCTCAGTAGCGGCCTGCGCGACGTACTGGACCCTCATCTGGAGCGACGATAGTCATGACCTTTTCTACTCTGTTTAACACGCTGCTGCGTAGCACCCTGACGCTGCTGCTGGTGCTGATCGTCGCCTTTTCACTCACCCGTATCGCCTATCAGGATCCGGCGGTGATGCTGGCGCCGCGAAACGCCACGCCAGAGGCCGTTGAGGCTATAGCCCGGGCGTTACACCTCAACGATCCCTGGTATCAGCAGCTGCGCTATTTCCTGCTGCGTGGCCCGGAGATCCAGGGCGCGCCGGTGGGCATGCTTCACTGGCCGCCAGCGCTGGGCTACTCGTTCCGTTTCCAGACGCCGGTCACCCAGCTGATTTTGGAGAAGGTGCCGGTTACGCTGTCGCTGGCGCTGGGCGCGCTGGTTATCTGGACGGTGGTGTCGCTGCTCACCGGCGTGCTGGCGGCGCGCTACCGCGACCGCTTCGTCGACCGCCTGCTGGCGTTCTTCGCCTATGTCGCGCTGTCGCTACCCACCTTCCTGAGCGGGATGCTGATTATCTTCTTCCTGTTTTATCAGCTGTCGCTGCACAACATAAACTGGTTTCCTGCTGGCGGCTATGTGGCCCTGCGCGATGACCCGTGGCAGTGGGCGCGGCATCTGGCGCTGCCGTGGCTGACGCTGACGCTGGCGGAAACAGCTATTTTTCAACGCGTGTTGCGCAGCAGTATGCTCGACGTGCTGCACAGGGACTATATCCGTACCGCGCGGGCAAAAGGGGTGCGCGAGTGGCGGGTATACTTCGATCACGCGTTAAAGCCAGCGCTTAGCCCGGTAGTGATGCTCACCGGGCTGGAGCTGGCGGCAATTATGGGCGGCGCAATTGTCACCGAGAAGATGTTCGGCCTCGACGGCGTCGGACGGCTGGCGATTGACGCGGCGCTGGACGGCGATTTCCCGGTGGTGATTGGCACCACCATTTTCGCCGCCTGCGTGTTTATTGTCTCTAACCTGTTGACCGATCTTTTTCACCGCCTGTTTTTACAGAGTCAATGAAGGTGTAAGCCCTCCGCTATACCCGGTGGCTATGGACCGGTACGAGGGGCGATATGCACGATGCAACACGCTTATTGAACCTTTCTGCAGGTGATTCATCGTCTGGCTTACAGAACCGGGAAAGGTGAAAGGTTGGAGTGTCAGCCAGGCGATATTCTCGCCCGGGAGGCGGATTAACGCCCCTTATCAATCGTACAGTTCCACTGTTGGCTCACGCTGCTCTGGCTGGTCGCTATCTGTAACGACAGACTGGCCTCCAGAGTATGCGTGACGCTGTATTCAAGCACCACGTCATCCAGATCGCGGGCGACACGTTCAATGCGAAACAGAGGGCGGCCGGGTTCAATATTTAATAATCCCGCCGTGCGGGTATCGCAGCAAACCGGCGTGTAGCGTTCCGTGGCGTTAGCCGGCGAGTAGCCGAACGTTTCCCGCAGCTGCTTATACAGCGACCGACTACCGTCAACGTGGCTCAAATCATTATAAATACGGCCATTTAGCCAGGTAAGAACGTGGCCAACCGGTTGCTCCCCCTGCACTAATAGCCGCTCCAGACGCATCAGCTGGCTACCTAAATCCAGCCCCATCTGCTCCGCCACCTGGCGGTCGGCCATCGTCGAAATTAGCGACAGCACTTCCACCTCAACCGTGCCGTCTCCATCAAAGGTTGTCAGTACGTCAGGGAGATCGGTGTAGTACTTTTGCAGCGCATCGCGGTTGATAAACGTCCCTTTCCCCTGCTCCCGATACACCATGCCAATGCTGGCCAGCGAATCAATCGCCTGCTTAATAGTGCCGCGCGCAACCTTGAACTCCCCGGCGAGCAGCAGCTCACCGGGAAGCTTATCGTCATAGGTAAAAGAGAGGATCCGCTGCAGGATAACGTCTTTTATCCTTAAATAGAGAGGGAGTCCATCCGACTCAAACATACTTGTGCTCCACTCAGAGGTAGTGTATCTGGCTCCTGTATGCGCTCAGTATATCCTGATTTATCTCCTGATTACCGTCTATGTTTGCGCTGGCGAGAATGGGCGGCGTGCGCTCATTTTCCAGCATGATTTCGCAAATAAGTAATACCAGACTGTTAGCAATGGCCGCGCCCATAATGGTGGAGAGCGGCGCGGCTTTTTGCACCAGGCCCGGCAGGCTAACGGCTGCATCGCCATACTCGCAGTGGTTATCGATGGTGATGTCGGCAATATCGACCAGCAGCTTGCCGCTGGAGTGGCGCGACGTCACCCGCGCCGCCGTCGCGAGGCTGGTAATGGCGATAACCTTTGCCCCACAGGCTTTCGCCGCCAGCGCGACATCAATCGTAATCGCGTTTCGCCCGGAGACAGAGTGAATCAGCAGCGTATCACCGGCGCGCAGCGGCGACTGCTCAACCAGCACCCGCCCGAGATTTTCCACATTTTCCACCGCGCTGGTGAGGGTTAACGGCCTGACGTTAAGCATCAACGCGGGGGTAAAAAGCGGATTGATAATGGCCAGCCCCCCTGCCCGATAACTCATCTCCTCCGCCAGGATCCCGGCGTGGCTGGCACCAAAAACGAAGATATTGCGCTGCGCCAGAATGCTTTGGGCCATGATTTCCGCCGCCTGGGTTAACGCCTCGGGGCGCTGTTCAAGAAAAGCCAGCTTCTGGCGGATCTGCCCGTAGTACTGTTTCAGTGCCTGACTCATAGACTTCCTCCTGATATCAGAACGTCAGCAAGCGGGTCAAAAGATGAATGAACGGCGCGATGACGAACATGTCGCTGTCTCCGGCCCACAATGCGGTATCGGGTATCGTGTTGTTGATAAAACCCGTGACGCAGAAATACTGCCCCCATGCGACCACGGTCGAGGTGATAAATCCCGCCAGAAGCGCACCTTTATAGCCACCGGTAATGTTGCCGAAAACGCCCGCCGTTCCGGCGTGGAAGAAAATCACAATCATGCTGGGAATAAACACATAGCCGGTGTAGCGGCCAATCAGGGTCAACCACAGCAGCGAACCAACAAACGCGCCGACAAAGCCCAGCACCACCGAGTTTGGCGCAAAGTTAAACAGAATCGGGCAGTCCAGCGCGGGTTTTGCGCCGGGGACCAGCCGCGAACCGATGCCGTTAAACGCCGGTACCATTTCGCCAATAAACATCCGTACGCCGAGGAGCACTACGGCAATGCCGCCGGTAAACATCAGCGATTGTTTCAGGGCGTAAATGTAGAAGCTGAGGTCGCCGGATTGGGCAAGAATTTCAGCGGCTTTTGGCGTGCCTTTGATCTGCAAAATAAAGGTGCCGATAAAGAACAGTAGCGCCATGGTTAACGCCGTCACTACGTTGGAGTCACGGAGAAAACCGAGCTTTTTCGGGACCTTGATATCCTCGGAGCTGATTTTATTGCGGGCGAATATCTGCCCAAAAATCGCGCCCAACAGCGCGACCGAGGCCGAAGTATGCCCCAGCGCCACGTTGTCGTTGCCGGTAATTTTTCGCACCCACGGCTGGACCAGCGCGGGTTGCAAGGTCCAGTACAGACCCATAATGACCGTTAGCATCAGCGTCAGCTGCACCGCTGAGATGCCGGGTGCGGTATTCACCATCACCCCGGCAAAAATCATCGTGGTCCAGAACATCATGTGTCCGGTCAGATAGATGTATTTAAAACGCGTCAGCCGGGCCAGCAGCAGGTTGATGGCGAATCCCCCGGCAATCGCAATCGTCACGCTGCTTCCGTAACGTTCGCTAAAGCGCGCCTGACCGATAATATTAGTCAGGTTCATTGAGCTAAGGCCGAAGACTTCGGTCCAGATAGGCTGAAATATCAGCAGCGCGGAAACGATAATCCCCGCTCCCGCACCGATAATCAGAAAGCCCAGAATGCCCTTCAGGGTGCCGGAAACAATGTCTGCTAAGGATTTCTTTTGCAGCACCAGGCCCAGCAGGACAATCAGGCCAATTAAAATCGAGGCCTCACCAAATATATTAATGGTTATCCAGCGCAGCACGCCAAGAAATTCGCTCATGACGACTCTCCTGGAGGCAGAATCTTCGCCTGCGCAAGCGCCGTCGTAATTTCTGCGTTATCGATATAGTTGTTCACCACCACCACCGGGCAGGACAGATGTTTTAGATTGTCGACCAGTTCCGCATTGGTGATCACCACATCGGCATTGGCCGAAGCGGCGGATGAGACATCCATATGTTCAACGGAAGCCTGAATACCGTGCTGTCTTAACACCGCTTCAACGTTCATTTTTAAAATCAGGCTGGAGCCCATACCTAAACCACAGACTGTCAGAATTTTCATCGCTATTCACTCCGTGTTAATCAAGCTACAAACGCTGAAAGCAGCCTACGATGCGCTGGCTAACAGCCGATAAAGTTGTTCAGGATCGTGAGAATGCATCAGGGTATGCAGGTTATTTTCATCGCTCAGTACGGTCACGATATGCTGGATAAGATGGATATGCGCATCGCTGCTGGTTGCCGAAAGCCCCAGCACCACCTGCACGGGGTCGTTTTCCGCGTGGCCAAACGCCAGCGGCTCCCGCAGCCTGACGGCGCTGATTTGCGCCTTAATGGCCCCCTGTTCGGGGCGGGCATGCGGCAGCGCCAGCCCCGGCGCGATGACAAAATAAGGTCCAAGTTCATGGTAGCTATCGACCATTGCCTGGACGTACTGCGGGCTACAGGCTCCCGCGCGGCAGAGCGCGTTCCCCGCTTCGCGGATTGCCTCCTCCGGGCTGCGGGCCGGGCAATCAACGTTTATCGATTGACTTTCGATCATCGGCGGCTCCTTGCGTCAGGTGGTGGCGGATTGAGGCCAGCGTGGTCTCCAGCGCCTGCTGAACGAAGGCGTTGCCTTTCTCTTCGCTGGCTTCGGTGGGGTCTCCCAGCACGGCGTAATCAGAAAACTCGGTCCAGCGTATTGGTTGATAGCGGAAATTCGGCGGAAATACCGGATAGTGCGCACGGGCGTTCGCCATGGTGACGAACTCCGGGGCCAGCGCCAGCATCAGCGAGGTTTCGACCTCATCGGCATGCATATAGCCGGGATAAGCCACCGCCGAGCGTTGCCGTTTTTTCACCTCCTGCTCCATGCCCGCCCAGCTGTAGCCGAGCAGCGTGATGCCTTTCTCCTTAAGCTGGCGGGAAGCCGCTTTAATAGCGTCAAAATTGCCGTAATGCGCGTTGATCACTGCCGTGGTAGTAATGCCGTAGCTGGCCATATTCTCCGCCAGCGACACCAGCATCGACGTCAGCCGATCGTTGCCGATATCAATGGCGCCCGCGTGCCCACGCAGCGACCACACCTGGCTGTAAGAAATAACGGGCAGGCTCAGCGCGCACTCCCCCAGCTGCTCATCAAGCCGTGCGCAAAAGCGCTCGGCCAGCAGGTTGTCGGTATCCAGCGGCAGATGATCGCCGTGTGGCTCGACCGCACCAAGCGGTAGCAAAGCAATCTGCGCCTTTTGTAGCGCTCGCCTGGCCTCGTGTTCATTTAAATGATGAAGTTTCATCACGACTCCTTAGCCAAAGGCGAAGTAACGCGCAGGATTTTCGACAAAGAAATCATGCAGTAACGCTTCGCCGTCAAACCCGGCCTCCCGCGCCTCTTCAATGAACCTTGGTCGCCAGTCGCTAAGGATGAACTTCAGCCCCAGCCCCCCTTTGCCGTAATGCGCGCTCATCGATTTACGCGCAAAATCGCCGCCGATTAAGATTTGTTTTTGGTAACCCCGCTGGCATAGCGCCAGGATGGCCTGGGTGCGAATGTGTTCAGGGTGATATTTGATGCGGCTGATACCGTCAAAAGAGAGAAACGCCCCGGTGTTGGCGATCTGACGGTGCAACCATGGATCGGGATTGCGATCCATATGGGCAAAACATAAGCGGGACAAATCCAGCCCCAATGTTGTAAAGATCTGCGCCTGTTCTAATCCCATCGTCCCCATCTCGGTATGGCTGTGCATCGGCGCTCCCGTACGCTGGTGGGCGCGAACGATAACCTCCATGGTTTTTTGTTCCAGGGGAGAAATAGCGTTGTAGCCAGTGCCGCACTTCACGACGCCAGCCCGATGGGGAGTGCCTTCTATTCCCTCGCTTACCTCACGGCAAACGTGTTCAACCAGTTCATCAATCTCTGAATTTGCGATCCATTCGGCAAAAGTTTGCGTCAGGCCCGGACGCTGACTGCTCCACAGAAAGCCTTTGTTAAAACCGGCGGTGGCGATTATGTGCAACTGCTGACGCTGGGCCATCCCGGCGACGGCTGACGCACGGCGACCGTAGTCTGGGGCAGTGGCGTCGTAGATGGCAGCGCCCCCCGCCTGGCGGAAATCGCATAATTCACGCTCCGAGGCCTGCGGGTCATCCAGTAAAAGATCGTCATCCTGACGCTCTGCCCAATATGGCGGAATACAGTAGATATGGTCGTGGCTGTAGGTTACGCCCAGCTGATTAGCAGCAATATCGCCGTTTAAGGTACGAATGATCCCCATGTTTCTTGCTCCCCGGAATGGATAAGAAGGTGCTTTCAACATAGGTGAGCGTCACTTGACCAGTCAAGTGATCAAGTTCGGGTTAATCATATAAAATTATTATCTGTGAGGTTGGTCGAAATTCGCACATTAAGGGCTCCGTTTGGGAAACGGAAGATAGTGTAGGTTAAGTCCAAACATGAACCTGGAGAGAAAAATGACCCAAACGATTGAGGCGCTGTGCTTCAGGGGAAACGCTGGAAAAGGTTATTGAAAAAAATATTTGAAGGCTGAGTTTTGTCGCCGCAGAGCAATCCCCAGCCCATGAACGGCTGGGGATTCATCATTATGCCAGGCCTGGCGGCCCAGCGGGCCGCGAATAGCTTAGCCGATTATTACCGTCATTTCCCGGTCGTGATTTTCGTCACCGAGCCCGTTTGGACCTTATCCCCGACGCTGCCATACATAGACACCAGATAAATGGCGCCATCAGGCGCGACGGTCAGATTGTTTGGCGTATCGTCCATCGGAATATTGGCGACCAGTTTGCCGTCCCGATCGAGAACCGCAACCGTTCCGCCCGCGCGCGTCGCGGCGAAAACCTGCGACGTCGCCGCATCCCAGACGACGGATACGCCGCCGGCGCCGATATAGGTATCAGCGAGCAGCTTACCGTTCGCATCAAGCACCACGACGTTGTTCGTCTCCTGGGAAGCGACGTACAGACGGCCAGTTGCCGGATCGCGAGCGATGTCGGTTGCGCCTTGCGCCTGAGGAACTTTCACCGTCGTGCTCTTGCCCGTTTTGAGATCAATCCAGCCTACCCATGGCGTATCGCGGCTGACGCCGTAGAGCTTCCCTCCGGCACTGTCGAGGGCAAGATCCGTACTGTAAAACAGGTCGCGGCCACGGTCCGCCACGAACTCCAGCTGACCGACGTGCTCAAGCGTTTTGGTATCATATACCTCGATAAAACCGGTCAGCGCAGCGCTGACGTAGGCCCGATTGTGGGCTTCATCAATAATCACGTCGCGTGGATGCGCGACCGAACCTTCCGGAAAGACCTTCACCACGGAAAGCGTCTTCGCGTCATAGACGGTCACCGTCCCGGCAAGGGTGTTCGTCGTCCAGACTTGCCCATGGGCATTGTCAACGCCGACGCCGAAGACGCCAATTTGTTTGCCCTTTTCATCTTTTGGCAGCACGGCCTCCGCTTCGACAGCCAGCGTTCCGGCGTTCAATCTCAGTAGACGGCTACCATCCTTCGGCCCGCGCGCAGAGGTCACGAACAGCTTCCCATCGGCTGAAACGGCCGATTGGTACGCCCGCTCGCCGACGGGGGCCGTTTGCAGCTTGAAGGCATCGGCATTTTTCGGGGGAACAATTTTGGATAGCTTCAACATGACCTGCGAGACGCTGGCGGGGTTTTGCGTGATAACGGTGAGCGGATGCAGGCCAATCCCGGCAGTGGCCGGAACGGTCAGCGGAATATTGAGCGATCCCTTCCCGTCGGCGGTCAGAGGTTGAGGAGTCAGGGCTTCAGCACCATTCAGCAAGGTGACGGTTGCCCCCGCCGGAAGGTTCTTAATCGTGACTTCGGTTTTATCGCCTGGCTTTACAGGGACTTCCCTTGAACCGGCGCGGATACTGCCAGGAAAGGTCGTATCCGCTGTTTCCCAATGGCTGGAGGCAAATGCGGTTGTGGCGGTTGACATCGCAACGGCGGACGCCAACAGCACTGCGCGGACTGATATTCTTATCATCTTATCCCCATAAATTGTATTGATGCAGCACCTCAGCACAGGTAGCGTTGGCGCCCACTCGTGGTCTTATGTTCCGCCATGATGAAATATTTATCGTCATGAGCGAGTACAACATACTACTTAACGGAAATAATTATTATTCTTATTTATGGTGATGTGATTTATGGAGTGGCTAAAGCCGGAAGCTCGGGCGGCCGGATTGGTTGATGGTTGTTATTCGCAGCAGGTTCGAAAATTGCGCGTCCGTCTATGCCGTTACCGCGCGCGTCTACGTTGAAAGATACGATGAGTTGACTGATTCAGCTGCGCTTCGCGAGATCGAAATCGCCGGTTACCTGAAGGCACGGCAGGCCGCCGATTTTACCTAAAGCTCCACTGCGCCGTAATGACAAATACGGATGGGATGATGATGCCAACGTCCATCCCAAAATAAGAGGTAAAATTATACTGAAAGCCATGATAGATATAGGGAGAAAAGCCTATTCCGGTTGCTTTTTTAAAATCATGATAAGACCCATGATCGCCACAATCACTGAATGCATCAAAGAAAAATTCACCTACGTAACCATATATTCCCTTGAAAACCCAGCCGTTATCCCACCCTACCCAATCGCTTCTTACGCCGGCAGCCAGGCATCGGTCATCAAAGCTGTTTTTCATCGTCCCCAGCACAAAACTATATTTTGATTCATCTGAGAATTTACGCTCCACGGAGATGAAGTTATTTTCAAAATTCTCAGTATACTGCCCGTGGTTGTTGGTTAAATGATATACGTATGAGCCCGTATTTAGTGAGTACAGGTTTATTTCATCCGCAGAACAGTGCCATGTAGCCAGAAATAAACTTCCGCACCACAGCCATGCGGGATATCGTTGCCGGCCATTATCGAGCATTATCCATACTCCCTCACATTGACGACGGTGCTGGTATGATGACTGCAGATCCCGGGCTTTTAGCTGTACAAATTTTAGCATACAGCACGCCCGGGAGATGCACGATACGGGTTGTATAGCGCCGTTCAGCCGCATATTCTGCACCACGAAACGGCGTCCATGCCGGATCGTTATCGTCTTTAACACCCTTTCGCTCATTTCAGCTTTTACTTCGTGGTACTCTTTTCACCGCCATGCATCTCACTTGTAATCGATAAAGTTCAGGATAGCCTCGTTGAACTCTTTCGGTGCCTGAATAAACGCGAAGTGGCTGGTATTGGGTAAAATCAACAACCCGGCATTCGGGATGGTGTTAGCAATATATTCCAGATGCTCCCGCACAATGGCCTCGTCACGATCGCCATCAACAATCAGCACCGGGGCCGTGATTTTCTTGAGATCGTCATCGCTCCAGTTGGGCTGTGTTGCCCACATATGGCTTATCTGTTCGACAAAGGCATCGTACTGGTCGGGCGTTTTTGACAGCTTGCGATATTCATTACCGGCCCGTTCGATATAGCTGGCAAAAACCGGGTTCTTCTCGGTATCAGGTTTGACGCCGCTGGTTTTCGTATTGGGGGCAAAAGAGAAAATGCGGTTCACGCGGGTCGGGTGGCGAATAGCCAAATCGATCCCAATAATTCCCCCATCGCTCCAGCCGACAATATCCGCTTTCTGAATGTTCAGACGATCGAGCAACGCCACCACATCATCACTCATTAAGTCGTAGCTGTAGGGGCGCTCGTCGCGCGTGCTGCGTCCATGGCCCCGGCTATCAACCACGATGACCTTATGATGTTTCGCCAGCGCCGCAACCTGTTGACCCCAATAATCGGAATTCGCCAGCCCGCCGTGGAGCAAAACTACCGGCGTACCCTCTCCGGTGGTGGCGTAATAGAGCTGGATTCCGTTTACGCTGGCATACGCGGGTTTTAGCGCGGCGACAGGTGCTGGCGTTGGCGGCAAATTTTTCCAACGCTCCCCCCAGGCTAGCGGGGATTGCGGGGTCACCGACCAGGCCGCAGAGGTGCCCAACGTCCCCATCACGCAGAGGAGTCCGGCGAGGAATAGCGTATTTTTTCTCTTCATAGCGATCGCTCCTGATAACGTTTACTGCGTCTCACCCAACTCGCGGGTACGTTTCACCGCCGCCAGCACGCTGCGTTGCAGACCTGCAGCGAAATCGCTGTTGTTAAGCTCATACAGCCCATGGATCCCGACGCCAGCCGGGGAGTTGTTGATGTCGAGTAGCTGCCTCGGGTGTTTCTGGCTCAGGCGCAGCATCTCTATCGCCCCCTGCAGATTTTCCAGAACCACCTCAGCTGCCTGCGCGCGCGACAGGCCGGCCAGCACGCCGGCATCGGTAAACGACTCGATAAAGTAATAAATGTAGTTCGGCCCGGCGACGCCGAAGCCGGTAAAGATATCAATAAGCCGTTCCGGCAGGTAAAGCACCTTGCCAAAACCGCTGAGGAAAGGCGCCACCCGGTCGGGAATTGCCTGCGCGTTCAGAACCACCCCGCTGTAGCCAAATCCGGTATCGGTAAGCGTATTAGGGATAACCCGGGCAATGGGCTTCTCCGCCCCCAATACGCTTTCGAGTTTGTGCAGCGTCACCCCGGCAATCAGAGAGATCGTCGTCGTTGCGGCTGAAAGATGGGGCCGAATACGTTCGGCCACGCTCGACAAATTGTCCTGCGGGCGGATCCCCAGCACCACCAGTTCGGCTTCGCGCAACGCATCCTCTCGCGGCGGTTTCCGCGCCAGGCCATAGCGTTCAGCGAGCGCGGCGATACGGCCAGGATCGATATCCTCCAGCGAAATCTCTTCCGCGCGAAGCGTACCCGCCGCCAGCGAGGCTCGAATAATGGCCTCCGCCATTTGTCCGGCACCAATAAAATGTACATTTGCCATGCGCAGCAGCCCCTTATTGAAAGCGATATTCGCCGTTACCGACGCGAAAACGTTGGCCTTTTAGCGCCGGGTCAGAGACGTTAAAGACCAGTTCGGCTAGCCGGTTGCCCTGCCCCTGGAGAAAAACAAAGCGCTGTTGACCCACAGCCAGCCCCTCCGGCAGCTCATTGAACCCGAAAAGCGCGTGCCAGTGCGCGC
>NZ_JAQGFU010000128.1:0-12460 GCF_030078455.1 Klebsiella sp. Ech2A
CACCGCCAATCTGGTGGTCACGGTCAGCCAGCCGTCGATAGACAACACCAACGCATTAATTAACGATCCACGCGTCAATATGCTGGTTGCGACCGGCGGCCCGGCGATTGTGAAAACGGTAATGTCATCGGGCAAGAAGGCAGTGGGTGCAGGCGCCGGCAACCCGCCCGCCGTGGTCGATGAAACCGCCAATATCGAGAAAGCCGCTCGCGATATCATCAACGGCTGCAGCTTCGACAATAACCTGCCCTGCATTGCCGAGAAAGAGGTCATCGTTGTCAATGACGTCGCGGATTACCTGATTCATTGCATGAAAAAAAGCGGCGCCTGGCTGCTGTGCGATAGGCAGCATATCCAGCAGCTGCAGGCGCTTGTGCTGAATGAAAAAGGGACCGGGCCAAATACCGCTTTCGTCGGTAAAGATGCGCGATACCTCCTGCAGCAGATTGGCATTAGCGCGCCGGAAGAGATCAAAGTTGTGCTGATCGAAACCGAGCGTGACCATCCGTTCGTCGTGCATGAGCTGATGATGCCAATCCTGCCAGTGGTGCGGGTCGAAAATGTCGATGAGGCGATTGAGCTGGCCGTGAAGGTGGAACACGGAAATCGGCATACGGCGATAATGCACTCCACCAATGTGGAGAAGCTCACTAAAATGGCGCGGATGATTCAGACCACTATTTTTGTGAAAAACGGCCCCTCATACGCCGGTATTGGCGTGGGCGGCGAAGGTCATGCCACGTTTACCATCGCCGGGCCAACCGGGGAAGGACTGACCTCCGCTCGCACCTTTGCCAGAAACCGCCGCTGCGTGATGGTCGAAGCGCTCAATATTCGTTGATATCGGCAGGACGGGTAACCCAGAGATGAAAAAACGTATTATCAACGCGCCGACGCCGGAAACGCTGGCCATGCTGAAACGGCGGATGCCTTCCGAGTCGCGCAACCGCCTGGAAAGGGTGCGTATCGACGCCGTCGGGTTGATTATGCTGCCGATACCCGACCTGTACTTTTATGCCGATCGGGCCAGTAAAAGCGCACATGTTGCGGTATCGGAAATCTTTGGCAGCTGCCCGCAGCATATCACGACGCTGGCCATATTCGGCGAGGTCGCCGCAGTGAATGAAGCCATGCGCATTATTGAGGATGATGACAGTACATTCTGAGAGTTCGCTTATGAAAAGAATTCTGATGCTCGCAGGCGATTTCTCTGAAGACTATGAGGTCATGGTGCCATGGCAGGCGTTAAGCATGTTAGGTTTCAGAGTCGATGTCGTTTGCCCAGGCAAACGTAGCGGAGAATATATTAAGACCGCCATTCATGATTTCGAAGGCGATCAAACATATACCGAAAAACCCGGACATTTATTTCGATTAACCGCATCCTTTGATGAAATCAGGATGCAAGAGTACGCCGGCGTATATATCACAGGTGGCCGTGCGCCTGAATATCTTCGCCTTAATAAATCGGTGCTGAACATTATTCATTATGCGAATAACTTTTCACTACCGATTGCTGCAATCTGTCATGGGCCACAGATTCTGGTTGCAGCCGGCGTGCTGAAAGGCAAGAAACTGACGGGATACTTTACCTTAAAGCCAGAGGTTGAAATGACTGGCGGGAGCTGGGTGATTGCCGCAGATGATGAAGCGGTTCAGGACGGCAATCTTGTTACTGCAGCCACCTGGATGGGACATCCGGCAATATTACGTCAGTTTATTAGCTTAATCGGCACCAGCATTATTCACTAGTATACCCGGCACTGCCGTCAGGTTAAACAATTCAGGTGTGGTTGCTCAATCACGCTAATATCATTTCGGGAGTTATTGTATGTTAGAGAAAGGCTTTACTAATCCGACCGAACGTGTTGTCAGACTCAAAAATACGATTCTGCATGCCAAACCTTACGTCGAATCAGAGCGTGCGGTATTGGCAACCGAGGCTTATAAAGAGAACGAACATCTTCCCGCTATTATGCGTCGGGCAAAAGTCGTTGAGAAAATATTCAATGAATTACCTATCACGATTCGCCCGGATGAATTAATTGTCGGTGCCGTCACAATCAATCCCCGCTCTACGGAGATCTGCCCGGAATTCTCGTACGACTGGGTTGAGAAAGAGTTCGACACCATGGCGCACCGGGTTGCTGACCCCTTTATTATCGAGAAAAAAACCGCCGAGGAGCTGCGCCAGGCATTTCAATACTGGCCGGGTAAAACCACCAGTTCGCTGGCCGCCTCTTATATGTCCGAAGGGACAAAGGAGAGCATGGGAAACGGCGTGTTCACCGTCGGCAACTACTTTTTCGGTGGCGTCGGCCATGTGAGCGTTGACTACGGTAAGGTGCTGAAAATCGGCTTTCGCGGCATCATCAATGAAGTCACCCGCGCGCTGGAGAATCTCGATCGCAGCTCGCCGGATTACATCAAAAAAGAGCAGTTCTACCACGCTGTCATTATGAGTTACCAGGCGGCTATCAGCTTCGCACATCGCTATGCCGAGGAAGCGTCTCGCCTGGCGCGAGAAGAACGCGATCCGGCTCGCCAACGCGAACTGGAACAGATTGCCCAAAACTGTACCCGCGTGCCGGAATATGGCGCCACCACGTTCTGGGAAGCATGTCAGACATTCTGGTTTATCCAGAGCATGCTGCAGATTGAATCCAGCGGTCACTCGATCTCCCCGGGGCGCTTCGATCAGTATATGTACCCCTACCTTGCCGCCGACAAATCGATCGACAAAGAGTTTGCCCAGGAACTGGTGGACTGCTGCTGGATCAAGCTTAACGACATCAACAAAACGCGCGACGAAGTGTCCGCGCAGGCTTTTGCGGGTTACGCCGTGTTCCAGAACCTGTGCGTCGGCGGGCAAACGGAAGACGGCCGCGACGCCACCAACCCGTTGACCTACATGTGTATGGAAGCGACCGCGCACGTGCGCCTGCCGCAGCCATCCTTCTCGATTCGCGTCTGGCAGGGCACGCCAGATGAGTTCCTCTACCGCGCCTGCGAACTGGTGCGTCTGGGGCTGGGCGTGCCGGCTATGTATAACGATGAGGTTATCATCCCGGCATTGCAAAACCGCGGCGTCTCCCTGCACGACGCGCGGGATTATTGCATCATCGGCTGCGTAGAACCGCAGGCGCCGCATCGCACAGAGGGCTGGCATGATGCCGCGTTCTTTAACGTGGCGAAAGTGCTGGAAATTACCCTTAACAACGGCCGTTCGGGCAGCAAACAGCTCGGCCCGGCCACGGGCGAATTGACCCAGTACACCTGCATCGATGACTTCTATGCGGCCTTTAAAAAACAGATGGCGCACTTCGTGCACCAGCTAGTCGAAGCCTGTAACAGCGTGGATATTGCGCATGGCGAACGCTGCCCGCTACCCTTCCTTTCTGCGCTGGTAGATGATTGCATCGGCCGGGGGAAATCCCTGCAGGAAGGTGGCGCCATCTATAACTTTACCGGCCCGCAGGCATTCGGCGTGGCGGATACCGGCGACTCGGTCTATGCCATCCAGAAACAGGTGTTTGAAGACCGGCGTATGACGCTCCAGGAACTGAAAGATGCGCTGGACGCCAACTTCGGTTACACGGTGGGCGCGAATCCACAGGGCGCCCCGGCAAAAACGTCGCTGGGCGAGCAGGATATCTATGAGGTGGTAAAACGCATTATCGACCAGCACGGTTCACTCAATCCGGCGGCGATAAAAAATGAAGTGTACCGCCAGCTCTCCAGCACCAGCGCAGCGCCGGCAGCAGGCAGTTCGCGTTATGAAGAGATCCGCCACATTCTGGAAAACACCCCATGCTTTGGCAACGACATTGACGAGGTGGATCTTGTCGCCCGCAACTGCGCGCTGATCTACTGCCAGGAAGTGGAAAAATACACCAACCCGCGCGGCGGTCGTTTCCAGGCGGGTATCTACCCGGTATCGGCTAACGTTCTGTTTGGTAAAGACGTGAGCGCGCTGCCGGATGGTCGCCTGGCGAAAGAGCCGCTGGCAGACGGCGTATCGCCGCGTCAGGGTAAGGATACCCAGGGCCCAACCGCAGCGGCTAACTCTGTGGCGAAGCTGGATCACTTCATCGCCTCGAACGGCACGCTCTATAACCAGAAATTCCTGCCCTCTTCTCTGGCCGGAGAGAAAGGCCTGCGTAACTTTGGCGGGCTGGTGCGTAACTACTTCGATAAGAAAGGGATGCACGTGCAGTTCAACGTCATCGATCGCAACACGCTAGTCGAGGCGCAGAAAAACCCGCAGCAGCATCAGGATCTTGTTGTTCGCGTTGCCGGCTATAGCGCCCAGTTCGTGGTACTAGC
This sequence comes from Klebsiella sp. Ech2A, assembly GCF_030078455.1. Lineage (NCBI taxonomy): Bacteria > Pseudomonadati > Pseudomonadota > Gammaproteobacteria > Enterobacterales > Enterobacteriaceae > Klebsiella > Klebsiella sp. Ech2A. The sequence continues at coordinate 4,327 of NZ_JAQGFU010000128.1, forward strand.
CAAAGAAGTTCAGGATGACATTATCAGCCGCACCGAGCAGCAATTCTGATTTGGTCTTTCCTGTCAGGGCCATACGTACAGGTATGGCCCTATATCAGACACGATTTTAGCGGCTAACCTGCTGTTGCCTGGCGGTCGCTTTTTTGACGAGTAATGTTATGAAGAGAGTCGAATACGATACCGAAGGCGTTTTATTCAATATTCAACGCTATTCCCTGCACGACGGCCCCGGCATCCGCACCATACCGTTTTTTAAAGGCTGTCCCCTGTCCTGCAGGTGGTGCAGCAATCCGGAATCACAGCGCCCGCAGCCTGAATTAATTTATAAAAAGAGCGATTGCATCAGCTGCGGAAAATGCGTCGATGTCTGCCAGCAAAAGGCGTTGTCTCCCGGCAACCCTTTTTTTATCGATCGTGCGCGATGCATCCAGTGCGGCGACTGTACGCGCGTCTGCCCAACCCAGGCGCTGGAAATGAAGGGCAAACGGATGTCGGTGAGTGACGTGATGCGGGAATTACAAAAAGAGGAGAACCTGTTTCGACGTTCTGGCGGCGGCGTTACGCTATCGGGGGGAGAACCTCTTGCGCAGCCAGAATTCGCACGTGAATTATTAAAGGCGTGTAAAGAAAAAGGCTGGCATACGGCCATCGAGACCACCGGATTTACGACGAAAGAAGTCATTGAAGATGTGTTCCCGTGGGTTGATCTGGCATTGACCGATATTAAAGCCATTAATCCTACGGTTCATGAAGAGAACACCGGGGTGAATAACAGCAAAATTCTGCAGAACCTGATCCGGATTTCATTTATCACCAAAGTCATTGTCCGTATCCCGGTTATTCCCGGGGTAAATGACAACCCGGATGAAATCCGTGATATTGCCGAATTTGCCCGTTTAATGTCTGGCGTCGATACCATCCACCTGTTGCCTTATCACACCTTCGGGGAAAATAAATATAACCTGCTCGGTAGAATTTACCCTATGGGCGATGCTAAATCGCACTCCGAAGATAAAATGGAAAGTCTGAAAAAAATCGTCGAATCAATGGGATTTCATTGTCACATTGGCGGCTAATCAGCAATAAAAAATAATACCGTTATTTTTATACTCTAAATAATTCGAGTTGCAGGACGGCGGCAAGGGAGTGAATCCCGATGAGCTTACACCAGTAAGTGATTCGGGTGAGCGAACGTAGCCAACACACATGCAACTTGAAGTATGACGAGTATACATCCTTTGTACTCTCATAGCGTTAAGCGATAAATATAGTGCTTAATACAGGAAACTATCATGAGTAAATATTACGAATCAATAACCGGACCATGTATTGCAGAATTTATGGGTACCGGCCTGTTTATGTTTTTCGGTACCAGCGTGCTGTGCGCGGCAAAGGTGGCAGGCGCCAGCTTTGGTCTTTGGGAAATATGCGTGGTGTGGGGGCTCGGTATTGCGCTTGCGGTCTACCTGACGGCGGGCATATCCGGAGCCCATCTTAATCCGGCGGTGACGATATCCTTGTGGATGTTTGCCAGTTTTGACGCCAGAAAAGTGGTGCCCTACATTGCGGCGCAAATGGCTGGCGCGTTTTGCGGCGCGGCATTAACCTACCTGATTTATCACAATATGTTTGCCGAGTATGAGCACGCCCATCAGATGATACGCGGCAGTCAGGATAGCCTGTTTCTGGCAAGTATATTTTCAACTTATCCTGCCGCATCCATTAGCGTATGGCTGGCAGGGCTGGTGGAAATCATCATCACCTCAATTTTGATAGGCCTGATCATGGCGCTAACCGATGATGGTAACGGCGTGCCTAAAGGCCCGCTTGCGCCCCTCCTGATCGGCCTGCTGGTTGCGGTTATCGGCGCAGCGACGGCTCCCTTGACCGGTTTTGCCATGAATCCGGCCCGCGACTTCGGTCCAAAACTCTTCACCTACCTCAACGGCTGGGGATCGGTTGCCATGACCGGTGGCAGAGATATCCCCTACTTCCTGGTCCCGCTGATTGCGCCCGTTATCGGCGGCATCCTGGGGGCCGCGATTTATCGGTATTGTATCGAGCGTCATTTACCCGCGGCAAAAACAGAAAAAGCGGTAAACAGCACCGCCGCCTGACGAATAAGACATTGATAAACGCCGTCGTGCTTTCTGATACGACGGCGTTTTCTTGCTCTCTCCTGCTGATTGGCCGGCTCCGGGCAAAACCCGCGCACGACGAGCACAAAAAAGCCACCCGCAGGTGGCTTCATTCAATAACGCTATTTTACCGTCGGGCGCCCTTTGCTTTTGCCCGCTGCGGCTTTTTATCCTCATGTACGAACGTTTCTGCCACCTCTTCCTGGCTAAGCTCAGCGCCCTCTTCACGTTGGGCGGATCCCCCTTCCATCTGCGAAGAGGGCGAGACTGGAGCATCCATCACCTCCTCTCCCTGCGCCAGACAATCTGACAGGCTCGCAACGGGCTCAATGTTGATAACCGCGATCCTCTCCTCTTTCTCTTCTACAGCCGCTGGCTGCTCCTGGGTGATGGGTTCCGCGGGCCCGATCCCGCACGTTTCCCCGGAGGCGATCAGCGCATCAATACCGGCCGCGGTACGCGGAATCACCTTCCAGGCGTAAACCTGCCCTATTCGGTTTGCGGCGGCAACGCCAGCCGCAACCGCCGCGTTCATAGCCCCCACGTCGCCGGTTAATTTTACCGTCACCAGCCCCCCGCCTTTCGTCAGCTCGTATCCGACCAGGTCGACATTCGCAGATTTCATTGCGGCATCGGCGGCTTCCACCGCCACCGTTAAGCCGACGGTTTCAATTAAGCCTAAGCTCTGCCCGGACATAACTTTCTCCTGTTATTTTCAATTCAATGAGGTATACGTGAGCGCACGCGTCTGGCCCGGCGCATCATCACGAAGCAGCGCGGCCTTATCAGTGAGTTCCCATGGAAAGATTTCGCGACCAAAGTGGCCGTAGCACGCCGTCTGGCGGTAGCGAGGCGCGAGCAAATCGAGCTGGTGAATAATGCCGTAGACGCTCAGGTCAAAGTGGCGTTCTACGAGGCGGGTCAACGCCTCAGATGCAAGCCGCGACGTGCCAAAAGTATTAATGCGAACCGCAACCGGCAGGGACAGGCCTATGGCCCAGGCCAGCTGAACTTCACAACGTTTTGCCAGACCTGCTGCCACAATATTTTTTGCCACATAGCGCGCAGCATACGCGGCAGAACGGTCGACCTTGGAGGGATCTTTGCCTGAAAACGCGCCACCGCCGTGACAGGCCGCGCCGCCGTAGGTATCGACAATGATTTTACGCCCCGTTAAACCGCAGTCCGCAGCCGGTCCTCCGCTGATAAACGGGCCTGCCGGATTAATCAATAAACGCGTTTCTGACGTCAACCACGATGATGGAATGACAGGCTTAACGATCTCTTCGACGATCGCTTCACGCAGAGATGCGAGCGAAACGTCAGCGCGATGCTGGGTTGAAACCACAATGGCTGCGGCATCTTTTATTTGCCCATCGCAATACCGCAGCGTGACCTGGCTTTTGGCATCCGGCAATAATCCCTCAATCTGACCCCTCTTACGCAGTCGCGCCTGCCGCTCCATCAAGCGATGAGCATAGAGTAGCGGAGCGGGCATCAGCTGCGCTGTTTCATCGCACGCATAGCCGAACGTGATCCCCTGATCGCCCGCGCCAGGCGATGACGGATCGTCGGCGCGGATACCTCTGGCGATATCGTTCGACTGCCGGCCCAGCATGTTCATCACAGCGCAGGTCGCGCCGTCGAACCCTTTTTCAGAGCTATCGTAACCGATGGCTTTCACCGTACTGCGCACAATCTGTTCGACATCGATGTTGACAGCGGATGATATTTCACCGGCCAGGATCGCGGCCCCCGTTTTCACCAGGCATTCGCAGGCAACTTTGGCCCAGGGGTCCCGTAACAGGTACGCATCAAGAATGGCGTCAGAAATCTGGTCCGCCATCTTATCCGGATGCCCTTCGGCAACCGATTCAGAGGTAAAAAGGTATTCGTCCATCGCGGCGCCATATTAAAAAGAGAGTGGTTCATTTTAACGGCCGGCGTTTTCCGTGGACGTAAACTATATTGCGGGGATAGCGGACTTTTTTGCGCTCACGCTTATGGCAAGCGCAAAAAATCCCGGGGTAATCAGCACGCCTCCGGCGAGACAATGCGGCGGTAATCCGATGGGGCAATGCCGGTCTCTTTTTTGAAGATGCGGCAGAAATAATTCGCATCCAGCCAGCAAAGCTCCAGCGCGATGGTATTGACTTTTAGGTCGCTGAATTGCAGCAGCGATTTTGCCATGCTGATTTTACGGCTGGTTATGTAGCTCGAAAAACCCGTTCCTATGGTCTTTTTAAATGCCCGGCTCAAATAGCAAGGACTGACAAACGTTCTGGACGCAATCTCATCGAGGGTGAGGTTTTTGAAGATGTTTTTCTCAATATGAAATTGCGCCCGGCTAACGAAATCCATACTACTGTTGGCATTTTTAAAGACTTGCTCAAAAATTTCATCGCTAAGGCTTAATAAACTGGTCATGACGCGCCAGTAATGGCTGGGGGATAATCCCTGCTGATGGATGTTTTGAGTAATCGCGGCAGCTTTATTACGGCAGGAAACATACTTCTCACCAAGCCCCGCAAGATGCTGCTGCAGTAGCTCGAGAACATCGGTAACCGTTTCTGAACGATCGCTGCCCAAAGTCTGTCCGGTGCATGCCGCGTCAAGAATGCTGAATAAAAAAGTATGCCAGCCAGGATAGTCGCAGCGGCCGATCAAATCGCCGATCTTTTGCCGCAGCTCCCGAACGACCGTAGCCTCTTGCTCATCGACCAACAGCGTTTTGCGGATGGTATCACTCAGCGTGCTTTGCTTTACGGGTTTCAAAAGATAGTCGTCGACTTTCAGGCTGAGCATATGGCGAACAATTTCAAAGTCATCATTTGCCGTCGTCACAATAACTTTGGTCTGCGTGTTTTTCTGCTTAAGATACTCAATAACCTGATTACCGTTCGGCAGCGGGATATTAATATCAACAAACATCATGTCGATTTGACCTAGCTGATCAATCAGCTGGATAGCCTTTCTGCCCGTTGCTGCCTCATGTATGACAGAATTTTCAACACAGCGGGAAATAATCCGTTTTAGCGACTCCGACTCGATATGCTCATCTTCAACAATGACAATATTATACATACATACGCTCCAGGCTCAGGCAGGCATCATGGGGAACCGTAACTTTATGGTGGTGCCGAACATTGGCTTATAGGGACTGGAGATTTGCAAGCCATAGCTTTCTCCAAATAACAACTGCAGGCGATTTTTAATGTTATTAATGCCTATACCACCTTTTTGCCGATTCTGGTTTCCGGAAAGAATATGCTCAATATCTTCCGGCGAGATCCCATCGCCATTATCTGTAATTTCAATAATCACATCCTTACCATCGTCATTCGCACGCAGAACGATATGACTCTGCATTTCGCGCGGCTCAACCACATAATTGAAAAAGTTCTCTACCAGAGGCTGAAGAATTAAAAAGGGACAGACAGTATCTTTATATTTTTCCGGAATATCGCAAACATAATCAAAGCGGTCATTCATTCTGACCTTCTGAATAGCCATATAGCAATTCACATAGTTCATTTCCTGGCCAAGAGTAATCAAGCCGTTGTTATTCTTGCGTAAAAGGTAGCGCATCATATCTGAGAAATCGTGCACCATGGTTTCCGTACGGCTGGCGTCCTCAAGAAATGCAAGGCGGCCAATCGTATTCAGCACATTAAATAAAAAATGCGGGTTAATCTGGTAAGAAAGCGCCTTGAATTCCGCTTCGTGCAACGAGCGTTCAATCTCAACGCGCTTGCGCAACTCGCTGGTCAACTCTTGCTCTTTATGGCGCAATTCACGCTGGATGTTATTCGCGTGCGCCTGTTCGACCAGGTATGAGGCCACATGAAGGAGCGTATAGGCGGTGGATTCAAAACGCTCATAAGGCATACGCTGCGTATTGTGATGCAAATTAATAAGCCAGGGATTTTCTTGCCAAAGATGATTGTTATCAAGGATATAAGGTATGGTTTTTTCTTTATCCTCCTCAACTTTCACCTGGCCTGAAATAAATGCGCCAAGGTAATGATTGTTAATCATTATTGGTACGGCAAATTCCACAAAGCCGCAGTAGCAGCGGTACACTACCGGCTCCCCGGCACGCATTGCCGCTTCGCCGCCCGCGCTGTCGCTGTCGTAGCAATGCCTGGCCAGCGCCTCATTCATTCTGGAACGCGCACAAAAATCTGAAAAACCGCTCGGGCGAGTCACAGGAACTCCTTCCTGATCCACCACCACAAGAGCAATCATCATTGATTTACTGAAGTTGTCCTGAAGTGTTTGCAAGCGATCGACATCAAGAAATTCGTGTAATTTATATTTATTATTCATGACATCCGCCAAATCAATTTAAAAGCAGTTAAACCATACCGCATTCGCCGATTAAAAATGATGAATCGGCTCACAAACAAAAATTTATTTGTATCAAAAATGTTAAAATAGCGCCACTTATGTTTTTATTTTGTTTACCAGACTAACATTTTATTTAATTTAAGAATAAGAAACCTACCCCCAATCCAGTAAAAATTAAAAGACAGATCAACATTCTTACTTCCGCCCTCTATTTTTAATAAAAAAACGGGAAAAACGCCCGCACCCGGATAATGATAAATACGAAAACGCACCTCCATAATTAAAAATGACTTTTCCATGCTGTATAGAATCGTTATTAATACCTGAAATCGGCCTGGGCCATAAACTTAAATAACGCCAAAAAGCGCTGAGTATGCGCTCGCTTCTGCAAAGTACGGGGGGACGTAATCGAAGACTTTGCTACCGGGGTCGGCAAAACGCGACGAACATCGTTCCGCTGCCAACGAGCAATTTACTTTCCTGCAGGCGACGTTGCGTGTTGCTGTAACAACAAACATGATTTCTACCAGGGCCGCAATATATTATACTTCTTTGCAACATTCCTATATTGACCAGACTGCCGATGACTGATTTTCAACGACCTACGCTTGCCCTTCCTGATAACGCGCCCAAACTTCTGCTCCACTCGTGCTGCGCACCCTGTTCAGGAGAGGTGATGGAGGCGATTCAGGCCTCCGGAATCGACTACACGATTTTCTTCTATAACCCCAATATTCATCCCCAGAAAGAGTATCTTCTGCGCAAAGAGGAGAATATCCGCTTCGCAGAGAAACACGGCGTGCCTTTTGTTGATGCCGACTATGACACTGACAACTGGTTTGAACGGGCCAAAGGGATGGAGTGGGAACCCGAACGCGGCCCGCGCTGCACCATGTGCTTTGATATGCGTTTTGAACGCACGGCACTTTACGCATGGGAAAATGGTTTTAGCGTTATCAGCAGCTCGCTGGGCATTTCGCGATGGAAAAACATGCAGCAAATCAACGACTGCGGACACCGTGCCGTTAACCCCTACCCGGGTATGCTGTACTGGGATTATAACTGGCGCAAGCAAGGGGGATCTTCGCGCATGATTGAAATCAGCAAGCGCGAACGCTTCTATCAGCAGGAATACTGCGGGTGCGTTTATTCGCTGCGCGACTCAAATCTGCATCGTAAATCACAGGGCAGGCCGCTGATAAAGCTTGGCAAAGTATTTTATGGCGACGACCAAACTGAGTAGCGACTAATACGCCATGGCCTGCCAGAGATATACCGATGCATCGCTGAAAGCGTGACGTTTTCCTGTTGATAAGCAAAGGCTGATTTTAATTACCCGGAGTTTCACTCGCGCATTGTTTGCGCCCGGTAAAGCCCGCCCTGTCGCCGGGCATGTAAACCCGCGCCCCGTAACCGCCAGCATTTAAGCGGCTTACCTAAACACTGCGGCGCCCGAAGAGCAGAGCCTGCGGGCGCACGGGTTTACTGCAAAGCGTTGAGGATGGTATATCCGGCGGTGATGCGCGCCGGGTTCGGGTAGCTCTTATTCGCTAACATCACAATCCCCAGCTGCAGCTGCGGGATAAACGCCACATAGGCGCCGAATCCGCCGGTGGAGCCGGTTTTATGCACCCATGAGGCGGCAA
>NZ_JAQGFU010000129.1:0-12308 GCF_030078455.1 Klebsiella sp. Ech2A
CCGCCAGCACCTGACTGGTTTTCTGCGGCACATTCTCCGGCGGCGCGGAGCCATCTACAGCGTAATCAGGGAGCACCCAGCCCAAAAAAGAGTGAACCGGCAGCCGCATCACGCGCGCGGCCGGTGAATAACTCTGCGCTGGAGCGTCTGAGTTCGATTACCGAGCGCGTGCAGGCACGACCTGCTGCAGCGGCGCTGGAGCAGGCCCCGGCGAAGAAAGAAGCCTATCGCTGGAAATCGACGACCGTCGTCGAAACGGTGAAGGAAGAAGTCGCCACGCCGAAGGCGCTGAAGAAAGCGCTGGAGCATGAGAAAACCCCGGAGCTGGCGGCAAAGCTTGCCGTTGAAGCGGTCGAACGCGATAGCTGGGCGGCGGAAGTTAACCAGCTTGCGGTGCCGAAGCTGGTCGAGCAGGTGGCGCTCAACGCGTGGAAAGAGCAGGACGGTAACCGTATCTGCCTGCATCTGCGGCCGAGCCAGCGGCATCTCAACTCCGCTGGCGCGCAGCAAAAGCTGGCGGAAGCGCTCGGCGTTTTATACGGCGCAGCGGTTGAACTGACCATCGTGGAAGACGATAATCCTGCGATGCGCACGCCGCTGGAGTGGCGGCAGGCAATTTATGAAGAGAAGCTCACGCAGGCGCGTGAAGCGATTATTGCGGATAACAACATCCAGACGCTGCGCCGGTTCTTCGATGCAGACCTGGATGAAGAGAGTATTCGCCCCATTTGATGACAAGTTCGACTTGCCATCATCATCCTTAACGATGACCTACTGAGAGAGAAGCCTATGTTTGGTGGAAAAGGCGGCCTGGGTAACCTGATGAAGCAGGCCCAGCAGATGCAGGACAAAATGCAGCAGATGCAGGAAGAGATTGCCAGGCTGGAAGTGACCGGTGAATCCGGCGCGGGGCTGGTTAAAGTCACCATCAACGGCGCGCACAACTGCCGTCGCGTGGAGATCGACCCAAGCCTGCTGGAAGATGACAAAGATATGCTGGAAGACCTCGTGGCCGCGGCCTTCAACGATGCGGCGCGCCGCATTGAAGAGACCCAGAAAGAGAAAATGGCCTCCGTCTCTTCCGGTATGCAGCTGCCGCCTGGCTTTAAGATGCCGTTCTGATGCAAACCAGCCCGCTGTTAACTCAGCTTATGGAAGCACTGCGCTGCCTGCCGGGCGTTGGCCCAAAGTCGGCGCAGCGCATGGCGTTTACGCTACTTCAGCGCGATCGCAGCGGCGGGATGCGTCTGGCGCAGTCATTGACGCGCGCCATGTCGGAAATCGGCCACTGTGCCGATTGCCGCACCTTCACCGAGCAGGAGGTGTGCAATATTTGCAGCAATCCGCGCCGCCGGGAGAACGGGCAGATCTGCGTGGTGGAGAGTCCTGCGGACATCTACGCCATCGAGCAGACCGGGCAGTTTTCCGGCCGCTACTTCGTGCTGATGGGCCACCTGTCGCCGCTTGACGGGATTGGACCGGATGACATCGGGCTTGACCGCCTGGAGCAGCGGCTGCGTGACGAATCGATGCAGGAAGTGATCCTCGCCACCAACCCCACGGTGGAAGGCGAAGCGACCGCCAACTACATTGCCGAACTCTGCGCGCAGTACGGCGTCGAGGCTAGCCGCATCGCCCACGGCGTGCCGGTTGGCGGCGAGCTGGAGATGGTTGACGGCACCACGCTGTCGCACTCCCTCGCCGGACGGCACAAGATCCGGCTTTAGTCCGACATTCAGGCTGCTGGCGCGCGTCGTCCGCAGCCTGAATTATTTCGCGCATTCGGCATTTTTCGCTGCCGTTGCTTGAAAAATTTTCCTCCCGTCCCCATCTCACACTCAACGGTTTTTTTACCATTAAACATGGCATTGTTGAGGTTAAGCTAGATGAAAGGACAAGAAACTCGCGGTTTTCAGTCAGAGGTAAAACAGCTTCTGCACCTGATGATCCACTCTCTCTATTCCAATAAAGAAATCTTCCTGCGCGAGCTTATTTCCAACGCCTCCGATGCGGCCGACAAGCTGCGCTTTCGCGCGCTGTCGCAGCCGGATCTCTACGAGGGCGACGGTGAGCTGCGCGTACGGGTCTCTTTTAACAAAGACGACCGCACCCTGACCATCGCCGACAACGGCATCGGGATGAATCGCGACGAGGTTATCGATCATCTCGGGACGATTGCCAAATCCGGCACCAAATCGTTCCTCGAGTCGATGGGCTCCGATCAGGCAAAAGACAGCCAGCTGATCGGTCAGTTTGGCGTCGGCTTCTACTCCGCGTTTATCGTTGCCGATAAGGTCACCGTACGCACGCGCGCCGCGGGCGATAGCGCCGAAAACGGCGTATTCTGGGAGTCCGCCGGCGAAGGTGACTACACCGTTGCCGACATCACCAAGGCCGATCGCGGGACCGAGATCACTCTGCATCTGCGCGAAGGCGAGGATGATTTCCTCAACGACTGGCGCGTGCGCTCGATCATCAGCAAATACTCCGACCATATCGCGCTGCCGGTAGAGATTGAAAAACAGGAAGAAGTTGACGGTGAAACCGTTATCTCCTGGGAGAAAATCAACAAGGCGCAGGCGCTGTGGACGCGCAATAAGTCGGAAATTACAGACGACGAGTACAACGAGTTCTATAAGCACATTGCCCACGACTATAGCGATCCGCTGACCTGGAGCCACAACCGCGTTGAAGGGAAGCAGGAGTACACCAGCCTGCTGTATATCCCGTCCCAGGCGCCGTGGGATATGTGGAACCGCGATCATAAACATGGCCTGAAGCTCTACGTTCAGCGCGTCTTCATCATGGACGATGCCGAGCAGTTCATGCCTAACTACCTGCGCTTCGTCCGCGGCCTCGTTGATTCCAACGACCTGCCGCTGAACGTATCGCGCGAAATCCTGCAGGACAGCAACGTCACCCGCAACCTGCGCAGCGCGCTGAGCAAGCGCGTGCTGCAGATGCTGGAAAAGCTGGCGAAAGACGATGGCGAAAAATATCAGACCTTCTGGCAGCAGTTCGGCCTGGCGCTGAAAGAGGGCCCGGCGGAAGACGCTGCGAACCAGCAGACCATCGCTAAGCTGCTGCGCTTCGCCAGTACGCATACCGACTCCGCCGCCCAGACCGTGTCGCTGGAAGAGTACGTCTCCCGCATGAAAGAAGGGCAGGAGAAGATTTACTACATCACCGCCGACAGCTACGCCGCCGCGAAGAGCAGCCCGCACCTCGAGCTGCTGCGTAAGAAAGGCATCGAAGTGCTGCTGCTCTCTGACCGCATTGACGAGTGGATGATGAGCTATCTGACCGAGTTCGACGGCAAGGCGTTCCAGTCGGTAGCCAAAACCGACGAGTCGCTGGATAAGCTGGCGGATGAAGTCGATGAAAGCACCAAAGAGGCCGAAAAGGCGCTGGAGCCGTTCGTTGACCGCGTGAAAACGCTGCTGGGCGAGCGGGTGAAAGAGGTTCGTCTGACCCACCGTCTGACCGATACGCCGGCCATCGTCACCACCGATGCGGATGAGATGAGCACCCAGATGGCGAAGCTGTTCGCCGCTGCGGGCCAGGCGGCGCCGGAGGTGAAGTACATCTTTGAACTGAACCCGGCTCATCAGCTGGTTAAACGCGCCGCGGATACCCAGGATGAAGCTCAGTTTGGCGAATGGGTTGAGCTGCTGCTCGATCAGGCGCTGCTGGCCGAGCGCGGTACGCTGGAAGATCCTAACCAGTTTATCCGCCGCATGAACCAGCTGCTGGCATCCTAACTCCTGCCCTCAATACCCTCTCCCGAAACGGGGGAGGGTATCTGCCTCAAACCTTCTGAAATACCCTCTTCAGCCAAAATAAACTGACCATTAACCGTTTCAGCCATTCCGCCTTCCTTGAGCCATCTGCGTTCTGGTGGTATGGTTTAGCGTTTTTGAAAAATAGAATCGACTTTTGAGGGGATTTTCGTAATGCGTATTATTCTGCTTGGCGCTCCGGGCGCGGGTAAAGGAACTCAGGCTCAGTTCATCATGGAGAAATACGGTATTCCGCAAATCTCTACCGGTGATATGCTGCGCGCGGCTGTGAAATCTGGCTCTGAGCTGGGTAAGCAAGCCAAAGACATTATGGACGCCGGCAAGCTGGTGACCGATGAGCTGGTGATTGCGCTGGTGAAAGAGCGTATTACCCAGGAAGATTGCCGCAACGGTTTCCTGCTCGACGGCTTCCCGCGCACCATTCCGCAGGCTGACGCCATGAAAGAAGCGGGCATCGCCGTCGATTACGTCCTTGAGTTTGACGTACCGGACGAGCTGATCGTCGACCGCATCATCGGTCGCCGCGTTCACGCCGCTTCCGGCCGCGTTTACCACATCAAATTCAACCCGCCGAAGGTTGAAGGCAAAGACGACGTGACCGGCGAAGAGCTGAGCACCCGTAAAGACGATCAGGAAGAGACCGTGCGTAAGCGCCTGGTGGAATACCATCAGATGACCGCGCCGCTGATCGGCTACTACCAGAAAGAAGCGCAGGCGGGCAACACCCAATACGCCAAAGTTGACGGCACCAAAGCCGTGGCTGAAGTTCGCGTTGAGCTGGAAAAAATCCTCGGCTAATCCCGTGCGTTCTCATCCCGTCATTACGGGGTGAGAACACCTCTCATTCTACCTTTTTCTATGATTGGTTCCGTTTAGCGCCATTTCAGCTACAATTGGCTGCGATTCAAATGGTTAAGAGGCGGTAATGCATCAGACGAAAACAGGTATCTTGCTGGCCAATTTAGGCACTCCCGATGCGCCCACGCCCGACGCGGTGAAGCGCTATCTGCGACAATTTCTGAGCGACAAACGGGTCGTTGATACGCCTCGTCTGCTGTGGTGGCCGCTGCTGCGCGGCGCGATCCTCCCTCTGCGCTCCCCGAGGGTGGCGAAGCTTTACCAGGCGGTATGGATGGAAGAGGGCTCGCCGCTGATGGTCTACAGCCGTCAGCAGCAGCAGGCGCTGGCCGCCCGACTGCCGGAGACGCCGGTGGCGCTGGGGATGAGCTACGGTTCGCCCTCGCTGGAAAGCGCGGTGGATGAGCTGCTGGCCCAGGGCGTTGACCATATCGTGGTGCTGCCGCTCTATCCCCAGTACTCCTGTTCCACCGTGGCGGCGGTATGGGACGAGCTGGCGCGGATCTTTGGCAAAAAGCGGGCGATCCCGGGAGTTTCCTTTATCCGTGATTATGCCGACGATGTGGACTACATTGCGGCGCTCGCCGCCAGCGTTCGCGCTTCGTTTGCCGAACACGGCGAGCCGGACGTGCTGCTGCTCTCCTATCACGGTATTCCGCAGCGCTACGCCCGCGAAGGGGATGTCTACCCGCAGCGCTGCCGCGACACCACCCGTGAGCTGGTCTCCGCGCTGGATCTCTCTCCCGACCGGGTGATGATGACCTACCAGTCGCGCTTTGGCCGCGAGCCGTGGCTGACTCCGTATACCGACGAGACGCTGAAAATGCTGGGCGAGCAGGGCGTGAAGCACGTCCAGGTGATCTGTCCTGGATTTTCCGCCGACTGCCTGGAGACGCTGGAAGAGATTGCCGTGCAGAACCGCGAGTTCTTCCTCGAGGCCGGCGGGCAAAAATATGAATATATTCCCGCTCTCAACGCCGACGCGGCGCATATTGAAATGATGGTTAACCTGACGGCAGCGTATCGCTAATCGCCTGCGGCGCGGGGAATATGCTACTATTCCCCGCCTGTCCACTGCCACTAAACCACCACTATGAAATTTCCCGGTAAACGCAAATCTAAACACTACTTCCCCGTCAACGCCCGCGATCCGCTGCTGCAGCAAATTCAGCCGGAAAATGAATCCGCTATCTCCTGGGTGGTCGGCATCGACCAGACGCTGGTAGATATCGAAGCGAAAGTGGATGAGGCGTTTATCGAGCGCTACGGCCTGAGCGCCGGACATTCGCTGGTGATTGAAGATGATATCGCCGAGGCGCTTTATCAGGATCTGCTGCATAACGATCTGATCACCCACCAGTTTGCCGGTGGCACCATCGGCAATACCATGCACAACTATTCGGTGCTGGCGGACGATCGCTCGGTGCTGCTTGGCGTGATGTGCAGCAATATCGACATCGGCGGCTACGCCTATCGCTATCTTTGTAATACCTCCAGCCGTACCGATCTTAACTATCTTCAGGGCGTGGACGGGGCGATCGGCCGCTGCTTCACCCTGATCGGCGACTCCGGCGAACGCACCTTCGCCATTAGCCCCGGGCACATGAATAAGCTGCGCCCGGAAAGTATCCCGGAAGAGGTGATTGCCGGCGCCTCAGCGCTGGTCCTGACCTCTTATCTGGTGCGCTGCAAGCCCGGCGAACCGATGCCGGACGCCACGATGAAAGCGATTGAGTATGCGAAAAAGCACGACGTGCCGGTGGTGCTGACGCTGGGCACCAAATACGTCATTGCCGACAACCCGCAGTGGTGGCAGGCCTTCCTGAAGGAAAATGTCTCGATTCTGGCGATGAACGAAGAAGAGGCCGAGGCGCTGACCGGGCTTGCCGATCCGCTGCTGGCTTCGGATAAGGCGCTGGAGTGGGTTGATCTGGTGCTATGCACCGCCGGGCCTGCGGGCCTGTATATGGCCAGCTTTACCGAAGACGAGGCGAAACGCAAAACCCAGCACCCGCTGCTGCCGGGAGCCATTGCCGAGTTTAACCAGTACGAGTTCAGCCGCGCGATGCGCCATCAGGATTGTCAAAACCCGCTGCGTATTTACTCCCACATCGCCCCGTACATGGGCGGGCCTGAGAAAATCATGAATACCAACGGTGCCGGCGACGGCGCGCTGGCGGCGCTGCTGCACGATATCACGGCCAACAACTACCACCGCAATAACGTCCCCAACTCCAGCAAGCACAAGTGCAAGTGGCTGACCTACTCATCCCTGGCGCAGGTGTGCAAATACGCGAACCGCGTGAGCTATCAGGTACTGAATCAGCACTCGCCGCGTTTAACCCGCGGGCTGCCGGAGCGGGAAGACAGCCTCGAAGAGGCGTACTGGGAGCGCTAGGGGCGTTTCCCTCACCGCAGGGGGAGGGAACCGTTAGACAGGACAGGAGCGCGCCCTCAGCCGAGGTGAGAGGGCGTCAGAGCCTAGCCGGTGACGACTTCACCCGCCGGCGGCGTTTCCAGCAGCAGCAGCATGGCGCGGGCGATTTCGCGCTCGCCCATGACCACCTGGTTCGCGCCGCGTTCGACAATATAGTCCACTTCGTCATCATAGTGCGCGCGGGCGATAATCTCGATGTTCGGGCACTTCTCGCGCGCGGAGGCCACAATTTCTCCGGCCTCGTAGCCGTTAGGGATGGTCAGAAGCAGCCAGCGGGCGCAGTCCAGATGCGCCAGATTCATAATCTCTTCGTTTGCCGCATTGCCCAGCACCGCGCGGATGCCGCGTTCGCGCAGCTCGTCCACGCGGGTGCGTGACGTTTCGATAACCACCAGCGGAATACCCTGCGCCATCAGCTTCTCGCCGAGCAGGCTGCCGACGCGGCCAAAGCCCACCAGCAGCGCGTGATTGCAGATATCGACCGGAATTTGCTTCTCTTCTTCCAGCACCTCTTCGAGGGTTTGCTCGTCGAGGGTTTCGGTTTTATCGAGGTATTTCTCCAGCAGCGCGAACAGCACCGGGTTGAGCATAATGGAGATAATCGCCCCGGCAAGCACCAGGTTCTGCCCGGCCTGCGGCAGCAGATCCAGCGCCATGCCGAGCCCGGCGAGGATAAAGGCGAACTCGCCGATTTGCGCCAGGCTGGCGGCGATGGTCAGCGCGGTGCGCGGAGAGTGGCCGAACATCCGCACGAGGAAGTAGGCCACCACCGATTTACCGAAGATGATAATCGCCAGCGTTGCCAGCACCGCCAGCGGCTGCTCCAGCAGGATCATCGGGTCGAACAGCATGCCGACGGAAACAAAGAACAGTACCGCGAACGCGTCGCGAAGCGGCAGCGTATCGTGGGCGGCGCGGTGGCTGAGCTCGGATTCGTTGAGCACCATGCCGGCGAAAAAGGCGCCGAGGGCAAAGGAGACGTCAAACAGCTCAACCGCGCCGAAGGCAATGCCGAGCGCCAGCGCCAGCACCGAAAGCGTAAACAGCTCGCGCGAGCCGGTTGCGGCGCTGCGCGACAAAATCCACGGCACCAGGCGGCGGCCAACCAGCATCATAATGGCGATAAAGGCGACGACTTTACCGATAGTGATGCCCATATCCACGGCCAGCGACGCCAGGCCGACGTCGCCTTTTTCCGTCATTCCGGCGACGGCGGGCAGTAGGACCAGCGTCAGCACCATCACTAAATCTTCGACGATGAGCCAGCCGATGGCGATTTGCCCTCGCTGGCTATCAATAAGCTGGCGTTCTTCCAACGCGCGCAGCAGCACCACGGTACTGGCGGTAGAAAGACACAGACCAAAAACGATACCGGTCATAAGCGACCAGCCCAGCATCGCTGAAAGCGCCATACCCAGCAGCGTTGCCACGCCTATCTGGGCAATCGCGCCGGGGATGGCTATCGACTTTACCGCCATTAAATCTTTTAAAGAGAAATGCAGACCGACGCCGAACATCAGCAAAATGACCCCAAGCTCGGCCAGCTCTGGCGCCAGCTTGGTATCAGCAACAAAACCCGGGGTAAAAGGGCCGGAGAGTACGCCCGCTAACAGGTAGCCCACCAGTGGAGAAATACGTAGCTTATTGGCGATCATGCCAAAAATAAAAGCGAGGACCAGCCCGCCGACAATGGTGGTGATAAGCGGTGTTGCGTGGTGCATTCCGTCTCCTTGCATGTGGTGAGCCAATCCATTTTCGGTATTAAGCACCTCATCCTTCAGGCTGCCTCGGCGTTAGCTTCGCGCGTTCATCCTGCTCGCGGCCCTGATGCAACTCGAATGGTTTGGTGCATAAACCTAAAAAACCGAGTAATAGTTTATGACACTTTTAGCCGTTTTGTTTATGAATAATTATTGAATTATGCTGAAAACTGGAATTAGCCCGCAAAAAAGCACAGATCGGAAAACAGGGGCAGGTAATGCCGGGCGATCCTGATGGGGTAAGGGGTGACGGCAGCCAAAGTTTCACTTTGGCTGCCGTATAATCACGCTTTTTGATGATTGTTAGGGAGGAATATCGTCAGTATGCCGAGCAGAGGCAGGAAAGCGCAGATTTTATAGACCAGCTCGATACTGGTGTGATCGGCTAACAGCCCAAGCACCGCGGCTCCCAGGCCGCCCATTCCGAATGCAAAGCCGAAGAACAGGCCGGAAACCATGCCAATTCGGCCCGGTAATAGCTCCTGGGCGTAAACCAGAATGGCAGAAAACGCCGATGCGAGGATAAAACCAATTATCATGGTCAAAATCCCCGTCCACTCGAGGGTGGCATAGGGTAAAATAAGGGTAAACGGCGCTACGCCAAGGATAGAGCCCCAAATTACGTATTTCCGCCCGATTTTATCGCCGACAGGCCCGCCAATCACCGTTCCTGCGGCAACCGCGAACAGGAAGATAAACAGGTGAATCTGCGCGTTTTGCACCGATAAGCCAAACTTATCCATCAGATAAAAGGTGTAATAGCTGCTAATGCTCGCCATATAGAAGTATTTCGAGAAAATAAGCATCAGCAGGATGCTTACCGCCAGAATAACTTTATTTTTGGGCAGGGGATTGGCGATGACGGCCTTAGGTTTACCTTTGTTCATCCGATGCTGCGCGGCGTACCAGCGGCTGATTTGCGACAGCACAACGATAGCCAGCAGCGCGGCCAGCACGAACCAGGCAACGTTGCCTTTGCCGTAAGGGGCAATGATGACCGCCGCCAGCAGCGGGCCCAGCGAGCTGCCAAAGTTTCCGCCAACCTGGAACAGCGACTGCGCCAGGCCGTGGCGTCCGCCAGATGCCATGCGCGCCACGCGAGAAGATTCCGGATGGAAGACCGAGGAGCCGGTACCGACCAGCGCGGCGGCCAGCAGCACCGTGCCAAAGCTTCCCGCCAGCGCCAGCAGCACCAGCCCGCAGAGGGTAAAACACATGCCAACGGGCAGCGACCACGGCATCGGGTGCTTATCGGTTATATAGCCCACCACCGGCTGCAGGAGCGAAGATGCGAGCTGGAAGGTGAGGGTGATCATGCCGATCTGCACAAAGGAGAGGGAGAACTCCGACTGTAGTAGCGGGTAGATCGCGAGGATCAGCGACTGGATCATATCGTTCAGCAGGTGGGAAAGGCTGATGGCTCCCAGAATGCGAAACGAGGTGCGTGCTTTTTGCGGCGGCGCAGCGGAGCCGGATAAGGGTTGAGCGGTCTGATTCATTGCCATAGATTCACTTAAAGGTTCTTATTAGAGGATGCAGGTGTAATTATTATCTGACTAACATACCCGCGCCTAAGGTTTGAAGGAAGCCGCAATTCTGAAAACATATTTGTCTAATGGCTTAACTCGCTATACTTTCGGCACTTGTTATTAAATCAGGGAGTGAAAGATGCAATTTATGAAACAGGGCGTGGCGCTGGCGCTATTGGCGGCGCTATCGCTGGGAAGCCTGTCAGCGCAGGCCTATGAGCAGGATAAAACCTATAAAATCACCATCCTGCATACCAACGATCATCACGGACATTTCTGGCGTAGCGATTACGGTGAATACGGCCTGTCGGCGCAAAAAACGCTGGTGGACGGTATTCGTAAAGAGGTTGCCAGCGAGGGCGGCAGCGTGCTGCTGCTATCCGGCGGCGATATTAATACCGGGGTTCCGGAGTCTGATTTACAGGATGCGGAGCCTGATTTTCGCGGCATGAACCTGGTGGGCTACGACGCCATGGCGGTGGGAAACCACGAGTTCGATAACCCGCTCAGCGTGCTGCGCCAGCAGGAGAAGTGGGCTAAATTCCCGTTCCTGTCGGCCAATATTTACCAGAAAAGCACCGGTGAGCGCCTGTTTAAGCCCTGGGCCCTGTTTAAGCGCGGCGGGCTGAATATCGCGGTGATTGGCCTGACGACGGACGATACGGCGAAAATTGGCAACCCGGAGTACTTCACCGATATTGAATTCCGCAACCCGGCGGAAGAAGCGAAGCTGGTAATTCAGGAGCTGCAGCAGAATGAAAAGCCGGACGTCATTCTGGCTACGACCCATATGGGCCATTATGACAACGGTGCTCACGGTTCGAATGCCCCGGGTGACGTGGAGATGGCGCGCAGCCTTCCTGCCGGAGCGCTGGCGATGATCGTCGGCGGCCATTCGCAGGATCCGGTATGCATGGCGGCGGAGAATAAAAAGCAGGTGGACTACGTTCCCGGTACGCCGTGCGCGCCGGACAGGCAAAACGGTATCTGGATAGTCCAGGCGCACGAATGGGGTAAATACGTGGGCCGCGCGGATTTTGAATTCCGCAACGGTGAAATGAAGCTGGTGCACTATCAGCTGATCCCGGTCAACCTGAAGAAAAAGGTGACCTACGACAACGGCCAGAGCGAACGCGTGCTCTATACGCCGCAGATCCCGGAAAACGCGCAGATGCTGTCGCTGCTGACGCCGTTCCAGAATAAGGGCAAAGCGCAGCTGCAGGTGAAAATCGGCAGCGTCAACGGCCATCTTGAGGGCGATCGCAGCAAGGTGCGCTTCGTGCAGACCAATATGGGACAGCTGCTGCTGGCGGCGCAGATGGCGCGCAGCGGCGCCGATTTTGCGGTGATGAGCGGCGGCGGTATCCGCGACTCCATCGAAGCCGGGGATATTACCTATAAAGACGTGATGAAGGTGCAGCCGTTCGGCAACGTGCTGGTGTATGTCGATATGAACGGCCAGGAGGTGACGGAGTATCTCACCGCCGTGGCGCAGATGAAGCCCGATTCCGGGGCCTATCCGCAGTTCGCCAACGTCAGCTTTGTAGCGAAAGACGGCAAGCTGAATGATTTGAAAATCAAAGGCCAGCCGGTCGATCCGACAAAAACCTACCGCATGGCGACCCTGAGCTTTAACGGCACCGGCGGCGACGGCTATCCGCACATCGACGCTAAGCCAGGCTACGTCAACACCGGGTTCATCGACGCTGAGGTGCTCAAGGAGTATATCCAGAAGAACTCCCCGCTGGACGCGGCGGCGTTTGAGCCGAAAGGCGAGGTGAGCTGGCAGTAACGGGGGTGCATCGCTCGCCGGGTTGTGGGTTCAGCCCGGCGAAGCGCAGCGCGATCCGGCTGCGAGGATTAATCGCGGCGGGCGATATCGGCGAACTTCGCATCCAGGATTTTCGCCAGATCGCCGGCCCCC
>NZ_JAQGFU010000012.1:0-57883 GCF_030078455.1 Klebsiella sp. Ech2A
CGCCGGCGGAACCGAGGCCACCAGCGCCGGGTCGAGAATGGCGATATCCGGCAGCAGCGACGGGTCCACCAGCACCAGCTTTTCGGCGCCGGCTTTCACCACCGAAAAGGCGGTCACTTCCGAGCCGGTACCGCTGGTGGTGGGGATCGCCACGAAGCAGGGGCGCTCGCGGCGGGCGTCCGGACGGGTTTGCGCCAGGGCGAAGATAACCGCTTTGGCGGCATCAATCACCGAACCGCCGCCGAGGGCGATAACCAGATCCGGATAGCGGCTGTCCATCAGCTTCATACCGCGCACGACGGTGGCGATATCCGGGTCGGCCACCACGTCGTCCCATATCTGGAAGGTGATGCTGCGCTGCTGCAGGATCCGGGTCACGCGCTCGGCGAGGCCAAATTTCACCATCGCCTTATCGGTGACCAGCAGGACGCTGCGGGCGGGAAGCTCGCTCAGGACCGCAAGCGCGTCCTGACCAAAGCGGATCCGGGGTTTCAGCAAAAATTCACTCATTGGACTATTCACTCCTTAAGCGTCCCGAAACACGTTCTCGACAATGGCAACCACCGACATGGCCTTATAGCGGTCCCGGTTGAGCGCTAAATACTCTTCAGCCAGCACGATGTCGTGCATGCCTGCGCCGACGCTGTCTACGGCGACCCAGGTCTGGTCCTTCATTGGCCGCTGCTCATCGTCTAACCTGGCGATTAACAGCAGGTTGCTGCCGCGTAGCTCAGCGCATTTCTGCGTGGCGACGACATGTCCGACTACCTTTGCGAGAATCATTGTTTTTATCGCCTTATCTCAATGCATTACTTACCGAGGCGCTCCAGCACCTGGCGGATAACGCGCTCCACGTTCTGCTCGCTGATGTCGCCTTCCGCCTCGACGGCGGCGCGGACCGCAAAACGATCGTCCGCCGTTGCGCTAAGGGTCGCCGCGGCGGTGGCAGGGGCGGTGAAGCGCTGGTCGTCAACAATGCTGCGATGCGGGTTATCGACCGGTGCGACGATGGTGGGCTGCGGCTCGGGACGGCTGCCCGGAGCGCGTAGCTCATCAATGGAGCGCACGCCGTAGCCGACCCTGCGGATGTTGAGCAGGTTCATTGGCCCGACGTTATCGGAGCTGGAACCGCCGCCCACGGCGCCGCAGCCGAGGGTCAATGCCGGGGTAATATTGGTGGTCGCCCCGATGCCGCCCAGCGCCGCCGGGGTGTTGATCAGAATGCGGTTCACCGGTTTTTCGAGGCAGAACTGGCGGATGACGTCCTGGTTGCGGGTGTGGATCACCAGAGTGTGGCCGAGGCCTTCGTTGGTCAGCAGCTCCATCACCCGATTGCAGGCCGCCTTCCAGTCCTCTTCCACGTACAGGCCGAGTACCGGGCACAGCTTTTCGCGCGAATAGGGGTTTTTGTGCGAGACGGTGGTCTGCTCGGCGATCAGCACCCGGGTGCTGGCCGGAACGCTGAAGCCGGCCATCTGGCTCAGATAGAGCGCGGTTTTGCCGACCACTTTCGGGTTGATGGTGCCGTTGGCGCGCAGCAGCAGGGCCGCCATTTTCGCCGCCTCGCCCTCGTTCATAAAGTACGCGCCCTGGGCGTCCAGCTCCCGGCGTACTTCGTCGTAAATGCAGCGTTCGACGATGATCGACTGCTCGGAGGCGCAGATCACCCCGTTATCGAAGGTTTTGCTGGTGATGATATCTTTCACCGCGTGGTGGATATCGGCGCTGCGCTCGATAAACGCCGGGCCGTTACCCGGGCCGCCGCTGATGGTCGGGGTGCCGGAAGCATAGGCCGCGCGCACCATCCCTTCGCCGCCGGTGGCGAGGATCAGCGAGACCTCTTTGCTGTGCATCAGTTCGGAGGTGGCTTCGAGGGTCAGCTGGGTGATGGCGCCGACGCTGCCCGCCGGGGCGCCTGCCGCTTCGGCGGCGCGCTTAACGATCTCTATCGCCTTCCAGCTGCATTCGCGCGCGCCGGGATGCGGGGAAAAGATAATCGCGTTGCCGGCCTTGAGGGCGATCAGCGTTTTATAGATTACGGTTGAGGTCGGGTTGGTTGAGGGGACTAGCGCACAAATCACCCCCAGCGGCACGCCCACGTCCATCACTTTTTTTAGCGGATCGTCATGAATGATGCCGACGGTCTTCATATCTTTGATGGCGTCGTAGACGCGCAGCGAGGCAAAACGGTTCTTCAGCACCTTGTCCTGCCAGTTGCCAAATCCGGTCTCTTCCGAGGCCATTTTCGCCAGCGCTTCGGCGTGGTGCGCCGCTTCCTGGGCCACGTTTTTCACGATGGCGTCGATTTGCTGCTGCGAAAAGGTGGCCAGAATCGCCTGGGCCTTTTTGGCGCTGCGCACCAGTTCCCGCGCGTTCTGGCGGGACTGCAAATCGTTATCCAGTTCAATCATGAGTCTATCCTTCATCAGACGAAAAGAGTGGAGACGGGGCGCGCCCTGTCAGGTCATGCTTTGTGCTGCGACGCGATTTTCTCGATATCGTTATGCGGTCGCGCAATGACGCGAGAGGTGACGACTTCGCCGATGCGTTTCGCCGCTTCCACGCCGGAGTCCACCGCCGCGTTCACCGCGCCGACGTCGCCTTTCACCATCGCGGTGACCAGCCCGGAGCCGACGTTTTCATAGCCAATCAGCTCGACGTTGGCGGCTTTACACATCGCATCGGCGGCTTCAATACAGGCCACCAGACCTTTGGTTTCGATCAGACCAAGCGCTTCTTTCATCATGTTGTCTCCCGTTATTCCGCGACTTTGTAATGCGCGACGATTTTGTTGATGTCGTTATGTGGACGCGCGATAACCAGCGAGGTCACCACTTCCCCGATGCGCTGCGCCGATTCCACGCCGGAATCCACCGCCGCTTTCACCGCGCCGACGTCGCCTTTCACCATTGCGGTGACCAGCCCGGAGCCGACGTTTTCATAGCCAATCAGCTCGACGTTGGCGGCTTTACACATCGCGTCCGCCGCCTCGATACAGGCCACCAGACCTTTGGTTTCGATCAGACCTAATGCATCACCCATTTGCGTTCTCCTGGCCTTAAGCCTTGTGTTTAATAACAATTTTGTTGATGTCGTTATGCGGACGCGCGATAACCAGCGAGGTCACCACCTCGCCGATGCGCTGCGCCGATTCCACGCCGGAATCCACCGCCGCTTTTACCGCCCCGACGTCGCCCTTCACCATTACGGTGACCAGCCCGGAGCCGATGTTTTCATAGCTAATCAGCTCGACGTTGGCGGATTTGCACATCGCATCCGCTGCTTCAATGCAGGCCACCAGGCCTTTGGTTTCAATAAGCCCCAATGCATCACCCATGGTTGTTCCTCCAGACAGGTTTGTGATTCGGGAAAACCGTCCGCGTAACGGCGTCAACACGCGGTAGCGGCGTTCGGGGTTCACTATAGGGATTGGCGGGCGAAGTGAAATTTAAATCCGTGATAGCTATGTTTTTAGTTTTTTACTCTGTGATTTAGCGTTTTAAGGGCCTGTGTTTATCTCTTTGTGCTGGCAGGGGCGATAGGATTGGCTGCGGATGCGGCGTGTTTTTCGCCATCCTGACGGACGGCGGTAAATGTTAATGGATTGATAATTTAATGCTGGGGTCGGGTAATATATCCATTTATTAAGTGTGGTTATGGTCATGTTTTCCGCCGGGAGATAAACGCAAAAAGTGCGGTTTTACAGCGTGAGGCGGCGCGGGAAAAAAATGGGACGGGGCCGGCGTGGGCGGAGCAGGCCGTCAGTCGAGCTTGCTGCCGGACTTGAGGGTGCAAACGTAGAGCGGGGAATTGATCGAGCTGAGCAGAATCGCCTTCTCGTTGAGCTTCTGGGCGTTGAGAAACAGCCCGTCGTGGCTGTCGGACATCTCGCGCATAAAGTAGGCGAAGATGACGTCGGGGGATTCGTCGATCGATGAGGCGCTCGATTCCCACCGGCTGATGCGGTAGTGGCGCTCGGTTGAGGAGATGCGTTTGCTGGTGTAGCTGAATTTAACGTAGCGCTGCAGGTAGAGCCAGCCGGCGGCGGAGTCGGTATAGCCTTCAACGACCATCGAGCCTTTGCCGTGGGCGGCAAAATTGAAGTGAACGTTGCCGTTAACGTTCTCTTTATCCATGTTTTCAAAGCGCATGATGGCTTTGGTCGAGCAGCTCATCGCCCCGTCGTTTTCCGCCGGCAGCAGCTTCCAGGCGCTAAGCCCGGCGGCGGTGATAAACGCCAGGGCTGAGAGGGCGAAAAAAGGCCGGGGTGCGAGTCTCATTGCGGTTTCCAGGAGTAGTAGAAATAGTTGTCGCAATAGCTGAAGGGGTTGTCTTCATGCATCGCGCAGTGGGCGAGGAAGACGCGGCCCAGGCCGTTGGTCTCCAGCCGATCGCCGTAGAAGAAGACAAAACGTTCGCCGGGTTTGCACTCCAGCTTCAGCCGCTGGCGCACGGCGTCAAAGTTGTTGCCGTAGGCGGTTTCGGCCACGGAGCGCAGCATCTCATCGCTGGCCAGCAGTTCGCACTGGCTGTGGGTCATCTGCGTCAGGGTAATGGGGCGCGATTCGCTGCTGCCGAAAAAGCTGAAAAGCACCAGCAGCAGGGCGATGGTCAGCAGGCAGACGCCGGCGATATACCAGCAGGTGCCGCGCGCGTGCCGGGTTGGTTTCGGGCTCTGCGTCGCGGCCGGCGGCACGGCGTCCGGCTCCTCGGGCGGGGGCGACGGCGGTTCCGCCTGCGGCTCCGGCGGCGCGGGGGCGTCCAGCGGATGAACGGTGATTTCCGGGTTCAGCTGCAGCAGCCCGCGCGAGACGGTGACGATAATATTGTCGATCTCGTAGTGGCGGAAGGTTTTGCGCAGCATGCTCAGGTACTGATTGAGGTTGCTGTTCGAGGAGGTTAAGCCGTTGTCGTCCCAGACCTTTTTGAGCACCTCATCGCGGCTGACAATCTCCGGATGACGCAGAAAAAACCACAGTAGCGCGCTGGCGGTGATCGACAGCTGGCTGTCCGCCTCATCGCTTCCCGGTAGGATTAGTGTGCCGTCCGTTGCATCATAAATGAGACGGCCATTGATGTTGTAGCGCATCGCGGCCTCAATCTAATCGCCTGACTTATCAGGCTCAACGTGCTTCACGCGGGAAGCGTCATCCTCGTCAGATCGCTGACCAGCGATCGCCGGTGTTCGGCGCTCATGGTGCGCCCCTCGGTTAGCTCCGATAGCCAGATGCCGTCCGCCGCGTAGCGTACCAGGGTGCCGGTGTGGCCGTTGTCCAGCGCGTCGCCCTGCGCGAGGTGATCCAGCATCCAGTCGCGCCAGCATTTTCGCAGCACCGGCTCATCCGGCATCGCCAGCGACAGCACCATCAGCTGGCGGCTCTCCTGGGTGTCCGTCAGCTCAGGGGCCGACAAATAGTGCAAATAGGCGCGGGTAAAGCGGCCGTAGGAGACGTTATCCGCGGCCATCAGCTCGGCGATCGCCTCTTCCATAATCGCCAGCAGGCGGGCGAAGAGGGCAAAAATCAGCGCCTGCTTGTTGGGGAAGTGGTGCAAAAGACCGCCTTTGCTCACCCCGGCTTCGCGCGCCACGGCGTTCAGCGACAGCGAGGCGATGCCGTCTCTGCCGGCAATCATCGCCGCGGATTCCAGCAGCTGCTGATGCAGGCGGACGGGGTCTTTTTTCCGGTGTTGGGCTTCTATGTTCATGGCCTGAATCATACCGACCAGACGGTATGATTATTTTTGATCGCTATCAATGTGCAGGGGAGTGGGCGGCGGCGGAATGCCGTTATTGCGCGGGGGCTCACAATTCGTCATAGAAATCAGCGCGTGGCGTGCGGCAGTTGCTGCCGCACGCGGCCGGGTCTTTAATCGACAAGATCCTTGACGATACTCATCAGCTGGCGAATATCTTCCGGTCGGGTATTCCCGCTCTGCGGGTCGATGATTGAGCTGTAGATATGCGGCATCACCTGCGCAACGCCGGCCTGCAGGCAGGCCTGCAGAATGGCGGCGAAGTTATTCAGGTCGATACCGCCAGTGGGCTCAATCAGCGTCATGCCGTTTTGCGCGGCGCTTTGAGCGAGGACCTTTAGCTCGTCCAGGGAGCGTTCGCCGCCCATGGGAAAGAACTTAGCGGCGTGCGCGCCCATATCCTGAATCATCCTCACCGCCGCATCGGCGGAGACCCTGGCCGGCGTTCCCTGCGCGCTGCTGACCCCGGTGGAGATAAGCACCTCTCCGGGCCTGCCGGTGGGGCTTATCAGCGCGTTAATCCGCGTGTTCTGTCCGCCGGTGGCGGCCAGTGCGCCTGCCGCAAAGCCGCAGCCGGTAAAGGTCTGATTGACGTGGGCGGGATGAAGCCGCGCCGCAATCATCGCCGCTTTATAGAACTGGGCCGGATCGCCCGCCCCCAGGCCGACGGAAATCGACGGAACTTCCTCCATCCAGCGGCGCACCTCCGTCACGCCCTCATCCGCGGTCGCAAACTGCGCCGATAGCACGCCAATCACCGCATGGCCTTCGGCGGCGTCGTGAATCTCCCGGGCGTTGGCGATATCTTTTGCCAGAACGTTAATCGCGACCCGCCGGCGGTAAAAGTTAATCTGCTGCATGTTCGGTAATCTCCTTGAGTCGCGCGATAATAAGCGCCATCTCACCTTCGGCAATGGTCCGCGGGTCGAGGCTAAACGCGCCCTGGTGCAGGGCGTAGCGGCGGGCATAGATGGCGATTTCGCCGCCGCGCAGCCGGGCTTCGACTTCGCCGGCGTCGAGGCCGAGGGCCGCTTTATCGACCCTGACCCGAATGCGCCAGATCGCCCGCCCGGCTTCGTCCTGTTCGATATCCGCCTTCAGCCCGCGCAAGGCGGATATCGCCTCGGCGAAGGGGCGCAGGGCGGCCGCATCGGGTGCCGGAGCCGCCGCCTGATAGCGGTTGAGGGCGTACACCAGGCCCACCATATTCTCTTTGCCCACCTTCATCGCTCTGGCGATGCCGTTATGCTGTGCCCTGCAGGCCGCGATCCAGGTGCGTTTTCCGCTAATAAAGCCGGAGGTGGGGGCGTTGAAGGCCTTGGCGCCGCTGTAAATCACCATATCCGCGCCGGTGGCGACCCAGCGGCGAAGATCCTCTTCGGCGGCGGCATCGACAATCAGCGGCAGGTTGTGCTGCCGGGCGACCTGGACAAAGTCATCGATGGCGAGCATCCCTTTTTGCACGCAGTGGTGCGATTTCACAAACAGCAGCGCCGCGGTGCGTTCGCTGACGGCGCTCTCCAGCTGCCAGCGCGCGGCGAGATTGCTGGAGCCGAC
The DNA here is from genome assembly GCF_030078455.1 of Klebsiella sp. Ech2A. Taxonomy (NCBI): domain Bacteria; kingdom Pseudomonadati; phylum Pseudomonadota; class Gammaproteobacteria; order Enterobacterales; family Enterobacteriaceae; genus Klebsiella; species Klebsiella sp. Ech2A. The sequence goes on from NZ_JAQGFU010000012.1 coordinate 7,312, forward strand.
CTCGACCACCCTTCCGCCGCCAAGGCGGATCGCGCTGGTTATCGGCGCGCCGTAGTCGACGTTGTGGCCGCGCAGGATGATGATTTCGTTGGCCATGCCGCTGCTGTCCGGCATCAGCGCCACTTTATCCGGCTCGCCGCGGGTGATTGCCGCGGCCACCGCGATGGCAATCCCCGCCGAGGCGCAGGACGTCAGGTAGCTATCCTCGGCGCCGGTGTGGGTGGAGATAAGCTCTCCGGCGCGCTCGGTGAGCTTATCGATTTCAACGAACGCTGCGGCGGCTTCGGCGGCGGCGTGCATGACCTCCGGGTCAACGGACGAGACGCCGAGGATCGTCATTTTGCCGCAGGCGTTAATCACCCGCTTCAGCCCGAGCTGCTGATAAATATTACCGTTCATGGCCTACAGCACTCCCGTCAGCGAACAAGCGATGCTGATCGCGACAATCGACAGTAAAATCGTGGTGTAGCGCGGACCCTTTTTCAGCAGATAGAAGTAGACGGCAAAGACCGCCGCCAGCGGCAGCAGGCCCGGCGCGATAGAGTCGAGGATCTGCTGCACCACCACCTCGGAGCCTTTCAGCGCGCTGATTTTCAGCGGGGTGGTGATTTTGACGTAGCTTGCCGACAGCGCGCCCATCATGATCAGCCCCAGCACGTTGGCGCCGTAGATCAGCTCCTTGATGCGCCCCCCCTGCAGCAGGCCGATTATCGAATCTCGACCGAGGGTGTAGCCTTTGTGCACCAGCCCGTAGCTTATCGCCATGGTGATCGCCGGGTAGAGGATCAGCGGCGCGATACCGCCAAAGGCGCTGCCGCTGGCGGCAAAGGGGATAAAGATCGCAATCAGCAGCGGCATGACCGCGGCCCAGATGATTGAGTCGCCCATCCCGGCCAGCGGCCCCATCAGGCCGGTTTTGATACCGGTAATGGAGGCGTCGCTAATCGGTTCGCCGCGGGTTTTCTGCTCCTCCATGGCGATAGCGATCCCCTGGATAACCGCGCCGAAGGTTTGCTCGGAGTTAAAGAAGTTGAGGTGGCGCTTCAGGGCCTCGGCCTGCTCCTCTTTCTCCGGATAGAGCTTTTTGATAATCGGCGTCATCGAGGCGCAGAACACCAGGCTTTGCAGACGCTCGTAGGAGCTGGAGACTTCCGCCCCCAGCCAGTAAATCAGCCAGGCCTTGGTGATATCGGCCTTGCTCAGCGCCCGGCTTTCGCGGGCCCGTTCAACCAGCTCATGTTGCATGACATCGCTACTCATTATGCCGCCCCTTCATTTTTGGCGAGGCCTTTAATCAGGAAGGCCACGCAGGTACCGAAAATCGCCATCGCCATGATGTCCACCTTCAGGTAGAGCACCGCAAAGAATCCGCCGATAAACCACGGCAGCAGGCTCTTCTTACCAATCACCATGATGGTGATGGCGAAGCCCAGCGCGGGCAGGATGCCGCCCATAATTTCAAACGAGTGGGTCAGCCAGTGCGGCATCAGCTTGAGGAACTTCTCGACCACGCTCTGCCCGAAGTAGTTGGCGGCGAAGACCACCGGGAAGCGCAGCAGCAGCCCAAGCAGGGCCGGGTAGATGAAGGCGCAGCGCATGATCCCCGTCATGTTGGCGCTTTCGGCGTGCTTATCGGCCATGTGCACCCACGCCGCGTTCAGCGTCCGGCGCAGCTGATCGAGGAATACCCCGATCACGCCGAACGGAATCGCCAGCGCGATCGCCAGGTTCGGCTCCATCCCCGCCTTCACGGCAATCGGGATGGCGATACAGGCGGCCAGCGCCGGATCCGACGGAACGTTACCGCCCGGGGTGGAGGTGACGCCCAGATAGACCAGCTGCATACCTGCGCCGATGATCATCGCGGTTTTCATATCGCCCAGCAGCAGGCCGACGAAAACGGCAATCACCACGGGCTGCAGCAGCATGGCGGAGAAGGTATAGCCTAAACGTAATCGAGCGAACCAGTAATAGAGTCCCATCAGGCTCGCAAAAAGTAATGTGTCCATAGTTTTTACCTGCTTATCAACTGGTTAGAATTTTTTCAGGATGTCGTCCAGTGACTGGGGCTTATCTTCCGGGATCGTCTGGAAGAACACCTGAATTCCGCTGTTTTTCAGCTCACCCAGGATGCCGACGTCTTTTTCATCGAGGGTGATGTTCTGAAATACCGCTTTCCGGTTTGGTCCGCCGCCGAGCCCGCCGACCTGAATCGAGGCGACGTCGAAACCCTGCTGCACGGCCTGCTGGATGGCGCTGAGGGACGGAAACAGCACCAGCACGTTCCCCTCGCCGAGGTGGTTCTCCCGCCAGGCCGCGGTAAAGCTGGCGTTGCTGAAACAGTCGACTTTGATATTCGGCGGCGCCGCCATCAGGTAGATATTTTTCATAAACGGATCGGCGTCGAGCTCGTCGCTGACCACGGCGATACGGTTAGCCTGCGACTGGCCGACCCACTTGGTGACGACCTGGCCGTGAATCAGACGGCTATCGATACGACATAAAACGATTTTTGCCATGATGGGCTCCTTAATGGTTTAACTGGTTCACGTGGGCGACGACATCGCGGCAGCTGCTGCGTCCGGCTTCCACCAGCTCGCTAACGCAGCCGGTCAGCGGCCCCTGTTCGCGTTTATCCAGCGCTTCCAGCAGCAGCGAAGCGTTGAGGCCGCAAATCACGGCGATCGGATAATCGGCGCTCAGGCGGGCGGCGACGTTAGAGGTGGTGCCGCCGATAAAGTCGGTGAGGATCAGCGAGCCTTCCGGCATCGACTTCACCGTCGCCTCAACGCGCTGGTAATACTCGCCGAGGGTATCGACGGGCATCAGGGCGATTTCCGTCACGCCTTCAATTTCGCCCGTGACCATGCGCAGGCTGTTGCAAAGCGGCGTGCCCCAGCCTCCGTGCGTCAGCAGCAGAATTTGCGGTAATGGGTGTGCAGGTACAGTAGATGACAAGGTGGCCTCCTGGCGCCGTTTTATAGACGCTATGGATAGAGCAAAGGCCGTGCCAGCATTAGTGTCATCTGCGGGAGATGAGGAGGGCTGGCGGGCCGATGGGCCGCGCCAGCAAAGGGATTAGCTATACAATAATTCGTAGATATAAATATATTCCGCATCCGATAAGCGGATAGCGTAGGCCTCTTCCACCGGGTGGAAGGCGGATTTAATGACACTAAAGGCGTGAGTATCCATATTGGGCTTCATTTCCAGCGCCATCTGTAACGGTTTGCGGTTAATCACGATACGCTCGACCATACAGCAGCAGTGGATCAGGAAGCGTAGTGTCACCTGGCGGCTGGGAGCGATCGCCAGGGTCGCGCGCAGCTGGCTGAGCACGCCCTCCATCTCTTTGAGGATGCGCTGCGGGTTGAGCACCGAAATATGGTTGATGATGCTCTCCATGGTCAGCGCGCTGATAAACCGGGACGCGCTGCGCTCCATCTCCAGCCGCCGCTCGGCGCTGGAGAGATCGGGGGTTAGCAGGCTTAACACCAGCTCCGGGCCCTGCTCGGAAAAGAGCTCCTCCAGCGAGATAAACGGAATATCCGGCAGCCCGGGCTGGAAGGTCCCGACGATGCCCGCCAGCCGCTCGTGGGCGCTAATGGCCTGCTGCACGCGCTCCGGGCTGCGCACTTCGTTATAGTCGAGGATCACCATGCGGGTGTCCTGCGACATCAGCTCGCCGAAGCTCTCCTCCAGCACCGTTTTAATTTTCTCCGCCGTACCCATCCCGGTAATGCAGGAGATGACCAGCACCTTGCCGACGTTTTCCTGCTGCGGGGTGCACAGCTGGCTGGGGATGCCTTTTTCCTGCATAAGCGCCGCCAGGCGCGGCAGGTCGCTGGTCTCGTAGCTCAGATCGAGACCTATCTCCAGCAGGCTGGTCAGGGTGATATCCGGCATTAGCAGAACGTCTATCTGGAACAGCTTGCTGATGGTGCTGCCGAAATGCACCAGCGAGCCGATATCGACGATCAGGATCAGCCGCTGCCAGCGCCGCGCCTGCATCAGCCGGATTAACGCATCCAGGGTGTCGTGCACCGACTGTTCGAACGGCATATCGATGGCGTTGAACAGCTCGCGTTCCAGCACCCGATTGACGTACTGCGCCATGCTGGTGGCGGTGGTGGCGCCGTGGGCGATCAGTATCACTCCGCAGTCGGGGCTGACGCCGATCCGCTGGCGGTAATGGCGGCACTCCTTGAGGAACAGGCACAGCCAGACCACCTCCGTCGCCGGGCACTGGATATTTAGCAGGTCGTTGATTTTCCTGCATAGTCGGGTGGCGTTCTCATACTCATCTTTGCAGCGATCGAGAATCAAGCTTGAGGAGTAGAGCTGCGGGATCAGCCCTCGCTGGACATAGCCGATGAGCGCCAGCAGGTGCTTGCGCAGGGGATTGACCAGATTTTCCGGCAGGGAAAAGCCCAGGATCTGCTCGACATAGCTAATCAGCAGAGCGACGCGCTCTTCAATCTGGTCGCCATAGCGCGGGGAACGCGTGCCGCTGTCGCGGCTGTAGAGGCCATATTCGAAAATGGAGCTGAGCTTGTTTTTGAGAATGGCCAGCGTCTCTGCGGGCGGAACGTTACTGTTGCGCAGATTGACGTATTCCCGGGTCAGGAAGCTGTAGAACAAATCGCTCTCTTCGATGCCGCCGTCGCCGCCCGCCGGGCTTTTAAGCTGCGGCAGCGTGCGGGCGTCAATACTGAGCAGGGGTTTACCGTTGAACAGCGCGTCGACCAGCATCCGCTGCTCCTGCGTGGGGTTCGTGGCGCCGTCCGCCAGCTTGCCATCCAGCAGCAGGACATCGTGCTGCGCCGCCATCCCCGATGCCCAGGCCTGGGCGCATAAAAACTGGATGTCGCTTTTTAGCTGACCGATATTGCCTTCCAGCGGCTTATTCAGCAGCCACAGCAGCAGCGTTTTATCGATGCTTACCGAGCGCTCGATCTTGCGGCTCTCCCGCTGCAGGAAGCCGATAATCAGTTCGATCTGCTCCTCCAGCGAACGCTGACGGATGCCGGGAAGATCGATGGCGACCTGAATGCGCCGTTGAAAAGTGCGCAGCAGCGACGAGCTCACCGGCTCGGTGGTGGCGCAGATCAGGCGTACGGTGATGCTTCGCGCCGGGCCGCTGGCGCCCAGCGGGCGATACTCGCCTTTATCCAGCAGCGAGAAGAGCTTCTCCTGGCCTTCATAGGGCAGGCGGTGAACCTCGTCGAGCAGCAGGTAGCCGCCGTCGGCCTGTTCAATCAGGCCCGTCTTGCTCTCCGTTGCGCCGGTAAACGCCCCCTGCCGATGGCCAAAGAGGTGGGAGGAGAGCAGCTCCGGGTTGTTGGCGTACTCGGCGCAGTTAAAGTAGACGAGCGGCGGAGGGCTATCGTCGGTGTGCTCGCAGGCGTAGCGGTGCATCAGCTCGGCGAAAAAAGTCTTTCCGACGCCGGAGGGGCCGGTCAGCAGCACGTGTAGCCCGTGCGGGTAGAGCACCGCCGCTTTGCCTTTTTCCACCGCATCCCGCAGGCTGCGGTCGTGGCCGATTAACAGCGTGAACGGATCGCTGACCGACGGCAGATCCCGGTCGGGAAGCAGGTCGCTAATGGCGCCGATCTCGCGCTCCGACTCAGCCAGCGGCCGATCCAGCAGGGTTTGCGTGGCCTGCAGATGCAGAAAGAATACCGGGCGCCCGCGGGTTTTGATAACCAGCCCGTCGCTCCACAGCTGGTTTAAATCTTTACTGACGGAGTTGCGCGCCAGGCCGAGGTTAAAACCGATTTGCTCCGCGGTGAAGGCGCCGGCTCCAGCGGCCAGGTCGTCCCGGCTGATGGTCTGCGTCAGCCGCTCCAGTTCACGCAGTACTACCTCAATACGTCTCATCTCGTTACCGGATTGCTTAAAGGTGATGCTTGAGAACATACACCATCCTGGCCGATGAGAAAGAGACGGGAAACGAAGTTGCGGGCCTCTGACCGCAACAAATAGCCGTTTCGGGATAAATAAACGCGTCAGGGACTAAATCAGCCTATTTGAGCGGCGACGCCGGGTTGGCCATACGTCGCCCGCTGCGCTTAATCCACCCGCTGATGGATGGTTAGCCCGCTCTCACCGACCGCCAGTTCCGGGCGCAGCGTCAGGGAGGGGATCAGATAGTCGCCGTGGTTTTGCCGGCGGAACGGGATTGGCGCGGTGCTCGCCAGCGTATCCAGCCGCTGCCCGAGTTCCCGGCACTGCTGCGCAAAGCGCTGCTCGTCCGTTTTCTCGGTGCGGTAGAACACCAGAGGCGGCAGCACCTCGAAGCCGGGATAAAACAGCATCCCGTGCTGGATCGGAAACAGGATATCGTTAATCGGTCCGTTAATGCCGCGCGGGGCGTAGTGCTCCTCCCAGCCGCCAGTGGTGACAACCAGCATTGCCCGTTTGCCTGCCAGGGTGCCTTCGCCGTAGCGGTCGCCCCAGTGGTGGTCGCTGTGCTCCCCGACGCCGTAGGCAAAACCGTAGGCGTAAACCCGGTCAATCCAGCCTTTCATAATGGCGGGCATCGAGAACCACCACAGCGGGAACTGGAAAATCACCGTATCCGCCCACAGCAGCTTCTCCTGCTCCGCAACGATATCCGCGCTTTGGGTTCCCTGTTCAAAGGCCTGCTTTGAATCGAGGGTCGAGCGCCAGAACTCGCCGACCGGCGGGGCGCTGCTGTCGTCAGCATCAAAGCCCGCTTTCCAGCGCATGGCGTAGAGATCGGAAACCTGCACCTCGTGGCCGGCATCGTGCAGATGCCGGACGGCAAAATCTTTTAGCGTGCCGTTCAGGGAGCGCGGTTCCGGATGGGCGTAAATCAGCAGTACTTTCATGAGAATCACCTCTGAGTCATGGAGAGCTGCAGAGTAGGCGGCTGGCCGCTATAGTAGAAATTAATTACTTAAATCTCAGGTATAGCCGTGATTAATTTACATCGTCTGGATCTCAACCTGCTGCGCACCCTCGACGTGCTGCTGAGCGAGAATAACGTCACCCGAGCGGCGCAGCGGCTGAACCTGTCGCAGCCGTCGGTCAGCATCCAGCTGGCGCGCCTGCGGGAAATTTTTGCCGACCCGCTGCTGCTGCCCGGTCCGCGCGGGATGCTGCCCACCGCCCGCGCCGATGCGCTACGCGGGCCATTGCGTGATGCCCTGCAGGCGCTGGAGCTGGCGGTCGCCCCCGCCGACAGTTTCGACCCGCTGACGGCGGCGCAGACCTGGCGCATAGCGGCGACGGACTATATGGCCTCGGCGATCCTGCTGCCGGCGCTGAATATCCTGCGCCGCGCGTCCCCGTCGAGCCGGCTGGCGGTCTTCGAGCTCCAGCCTTCGCGCCTGGTGCAGCAGGCGGAGCGTGACGAGGTCGATCTGTTCTTTCATACCCGCGACGGCGCTCCGCCGGAGCTGCATCAGCGGCTGCTGTTCAGCGAGCGCTACGTGCTGGCGGGCAGAGCGGGGCATCCGGCGCTAACGGCGTCGTTGAGCCTGGCGCAGTTTTGTCAGCTGGATCAGGTTATGGTCTCCCCGGACGGCGGCGGCTTCAGCGCCGCGACCGATATCGCGCTGGCCAACCTTGGGCTTTCGCGGCGGGTTGTCCTCTCGGTGCCACATTTCCTGTTTATGCTGGAAACGCTGCGCAGCAGCGATCTGGTCGCCATGCTGCCGGAGCGGCTGCTGCGCGGGATGAGCGGGCTGACGGTTATCGAGCCGCCGCTGGCGATTGCCGGGTTTGATATGCTGATGCTGTGGCACGAGCGCTGGCACCGCGACCCGGCGCACCGCTGGCTGCGCCAGCAAATTGTGAGTTCACTGGAGGATTGAGCCATGTTAAGCGGATTGAATCACCTGACCCTGGCGGTCAGCAGCCTGGCGCCGAGCGTGGCGTTTTATCAGCAGCTGCTGGGGATGAGGCTGCACGCGCGCTGGGATAGCGGCGCCTATCTCTCCTGCGGCGATCTGTGGCTGTGCCTGTCCCTCGATCCGCAGCGGCGCATCACTCCGCCGGAGGAGAGCGACTACACCCACTACGCGTTTAGCGTCGCCGAGGCCGATTTCGCCGGGTTCAGCGCCCGCCTGGAAACGGCCGGCGTGGCGGTGTGGAAGGTGAACCGCAGCGAAGGGGCGTCATATTATTTCCTCGACCCGGACGGCCACAAGCTGGAGCTGCACGTCGGCAGCCTCGCTCAGCGCCTGGCGGCGTGCCGCGAGCAGCCGTATAAGGGGATGGTGTTTTTCGACGAGTGAACAGGGCATAACCTTTACAAATCAGCCCCTGAAAATGTGAGGTTTTTTCCAACATTGATCGTATACTTGCCTGATAATTGTATATACGTTTTTGTATATACAATTGGGATAAGTGCTATGCCAATGGAGTTTGAATGGGATGCAAACAAGGCAGCAAGCAATCTAAGAAAACATGGAATTCGGTTCGAGGAGGCGGTACTGGTTTTTGACGATCCGCAGCATCTTTCCCACCAGGATCGTTATGAAAACGGTGAGCATCGATGGCAAACCATCGGCCTCGTTCATGGAATTATCGTTATTCTTGTGGTGCATTCGGTCCGCTTTGAAAGCGGGGCTGAGGTGATTCGCATCATCAGCGCCCGGAAGGCGGACGGCAAAGAGAGGAGTCGTTATGAGCACAGTTAAATACAAGCGCGACAATCCGGCCGGGCTTAGCGCTCAGCGTGAAGACGAGCTCAGAGCGCTGGCGAACAAAGCGGATGGCGAAATTGATTACAGCGATATCCCCGCTTCAGGTGATGAACAGTGGCCGGACGCGGTGCGCGGTAAATTCTACCGACCGTTGAAAACCCAGGCCTCTGTCCGCATCGATGCTGATGTGATGGAATGGCTTAAACGCCCGGGAAAAGGCTATCAAACCCGGCTGAACGCGATTCTGCGGGAAGCCATGCTGCGCGAGCAGAATAAGAAATCGTAGCTATTCCCGACGTTCGGCGCGCGATAGATATTGCCCCACTGGGGGCGCTTGCCGCGTCTTGTGGGGAGACGAGTCAGCAGGCGACCGGGAAAACCCGTAGCCCCGGTAAGCAAAGCGCCACCGGGGATTGAGCTTATGCCAGCTTAGGTTTTTGCCCGGCGATCGCGTCGATTAACACCTGTACCTGTTTCTGCTTGCGCGCCGACAGCTTGCTGACCTGGCGCAGAGAGGCGGTGAGTTCCGGTTCCGGCTGCCTGGCGGTAATGACGATACAGCCGTTCATCACCTTAAGATCCACTTCGGTGCCGGTGGCAAAACCCGCCGCCTCCAGCCACTGACCCTTCATGGTCAACGCCGGAATACGCTAGTAATCAGGATGACGCGTCGCATAGCTCACGGTTAAATGACGGTTATTCGTGGGGGAGACTTCTGGATCGGTGAATTCTGCAATAGAATGCGGGGTAGTCATGATGGCTATTTCCTATCAATAGTGATTGTGATTAGCGAGGCGCTCGTGTTGCAGCACGGGCGTCTTGCGTTATACCCAAAATAATTCGAGTTGCATGAAGGCGGCCAGGGAGTTAATCCCCAGGAGCGTACATGAGTACGTGACTGGGGTGAACGAGCGCAGCCAACGCACAGGCAACTTGAAGTATGACGGGTATAAATACCTGTACATATCATCAGGAAATAGAAGAAAAGTCCAGCTGAAAATGAATGAAAATAACGGCGGGGATAGAGGGAAGGATTATTTCTGGTGATGGGAATAAAGCGGCTATTTAGCCGCTTTATTGGTTTCTGGGGAAGGGTTAATTTATGGCGGCGTCGGTGAGGGCGTCGGCCAGCTGGAGCTGGGTCTGTTGGGAATTTTTAGTCCGGATTTTGATCATTTCTAATAAATCAATAAATTCAGATAATTTGTCAATTATGCGTTGCTGTTCTTTTTGAGGTGCTATTGCTACTAGCATATTTTTCATAATAGTTCCATTAACATTCGCTTGCCCACATTGTTGTTTTACATATGGCATAATTTGATATTTTCTAAAAAGAGGTACTTGCATATTCAGATTCAGGAAGTCAGGAATGGCATCAACCTTAATCGTTCTTATTCTTATTAAATATGAAGCAAAGGAGAATATATTATTCTCACCTTTGAAAATTCCTGTTTTACCCACTAAATCTGCACTGTTAGTTCTATTGTATAAGATGTCATCGTATTCAAGATATAAGAATGGCAATTCTTCAATTGAGTTGTCGACAACTTGTTGATTACCTATTGTAACTTTACCATTCTGGATATCTCCCATCTTGAATACAGGTACGCCAATGTCAGAGATAAATGTCTTATGAGATAAACCATATTCTGTTGATATACTGAAATTGCCAATACGGCACCATTCCCAACCCTCCGGCAATTCAAACGGTTTTTCCTCATCGCTAATTGGTGGCAACGGTTTTTGCTTTTTAATTTTCCCGTCTTTTACCAGCTGCGCTTTCTCCTGCGCAATACGTTTGAGTAGTTCAGAGGCCGGTTCGTCGTTCGGATCCTGCGGCACCAGTTTGCCCATCACCGCCAGTTGTAGAATGGTCTGTTTTAAGGCGTCAATGCTGGCTTCGGTGGTAAACAGCGTATCGAAATGCTCGCTGATACGCGCCCAGTTTTCGGCCAGTTCTTCGGCGTTCTGGCTGTCGGTTAGCGTGGTTAGCAGGGTTTCAACCAGCTGTTGATGGGCGTCCAGACCGGTCAGGGAGTGCTGTTCTAGGCGTGTACAAAGGCCTAGAAGTTCATGTGTTTTCTTTGCGATTTTTCTTTGTTCTTCAAGTGGTGGTACAGCAAGAACAATAGGATATATTTTTCTTCCTGAAATTACTGGTTGTGCAGTTGCGCTTTCATCCTCTTTTAAATTTGTCGCTTTCAATAATATTTCAACATAGTCTAAATCAAAGTTACTTTCTGAAAAATGAGTGATGAAGGCATTATCAGTTACCCAAGCATGATTAGGTGTTATATGAATAGAACCACAATAATAACCAACTCTTCCGATGACTAATGTTCTCTTCGCAACATTGTATGAATCATGGTAGCCATTGATACCATTACCGCCGTATACAGGATACTCTCCAAGAGTATTCATTTGGTTGGAGGTTAGTGCATCTCCAGATGACACTTTGAATATATTACCAAACCGTACCCACTCCCACCCCTCCGGCAGCTCAAACGGCTTCTCTTCCTCGCTAATCTCCGGCAGCGGCTTGGGCTTTTTAATTTTCCCCTGCTTCACCAGCTCGGCTTTTTCTACCGCAATACGCTCCAGCAGCGCTGACGCCGGTTCGTCGTTCGGATCCTGCGGCACCAGCTTGCCGCGCACCGCCAGCTCCAGAATCAGCTCGCGCAGTTTCTTAATGCCGTACAGGTCAATCTTACCCGAGCTGCCGCGCCCGGCCGTGGAGCGGGTTTGCAGCGCCGTGGTCCAGGTATCGATATGCTCGACAATCAGTTTTTCCACCGCCATCAGTTGGCCTCCTTGCCGGAGAGTGCCTTGCCGAGAATATCGCGCAGCTGGTGGCGCAGGGTCTGGATCTCTTCCTGCTGCTTCGCGTACTGCGCCAGCAATTCGTCCGGATCGTGGCTGACGGTTTCCGCCTGATGCGGGTTCTTGATGTCGAGGTTAAAGTTGCGGGCAATCACCTCGTCGATGCTGACCTTCCACGCCTGCTCGTTCTCGACGCGGCTGGCGAAGCCGTCGGCCTCGTTGCCCCACCAGTCGATCTCGGCCTGGAACTCATCAAACTTCATTGGCTTAGTTTTGCTGTAGTTCTTCACGCCCGCCGGGTACGGATGTTCGTAGAACCAGATCTCTTTGGTCGGCTGACCTTTGGTAAAGAACAGCAGGTTGGTTTTAATCCCGGTGTACGGGTTAAACACGCCGTTCGGCAGACGCACGATGGTGTGCAGGTTGCACTCCTCGGTGAGTAGCTTTTTGATCTTGGTTTTCACACCTTCGCCAAACAGCGTGCCGTCCGGCAGCACCACCGCCGCGCGGCCGTTTTTCGCCAGCACTTCAATGATCAACTGCAGAAACAGATCCGCCGTTTCGCGGGTCTGCATTTCTGCCGGGAAGTTCTTCTCGATGCCATCCTCTTCAGTGCCGCCGAACGGCGGGTTGGTGACGATGACATCCAGCTGTTCATCCCACGACGACAGAGGCTTGTTGAGGGTGTTGTCGTGACGAATTTGCACCGGCACTTCAATGCCGTGCAGCAGCATATTGGTGGTTGCCAGCAGGTGCGGGAGCTGTTTTTTCTCCACGCCGTGGATCTGCTTTTGCAGCGTCTGGTGATCGGCCACGCTCTGCACGTACTTATTTTTCACGTGATCGAACGCGCAGGCGAGGAAGCCGCCGGTGCCGCAGGCCGGATCCATAATCGACTCACCAAGTTTCGGATCGACGCGATCGACCATAAAGCGGGTGACGGCGCGCGGGGTATAAAATTCACCGGCATTGCCTGCCGATTGCAGATCTTTAAGGATCTGTTCATAAATATCGCCGAACAGGTGGCGCTCGCTGGCGCTGGTAAAGTCGATTTCGTTCAGCTTGTTGATCACCTGACGCAGCAGGGTGCCGTTTTTCATGTAGTTATAGGCATCGCTGAACGCCTGCCTGACCACAAAGCCGCGCGGGTTCTTATCAATCGGCGCGGTGAGGTTTTTCAGCGTTGGGAATAGATCGTCGTTGACGAACTCCAGCAGGGCGTCTCCGGTAATGCCCTCGGCGTTTGCCGCCCAGGTGCGCCACAGGTAGCGCTTCGGGATCGGATACTGGTAGTTATCTTGTTCCAGCTCCAGCGCCTCTTCCTGGGCGTCAAAGATTTTCAGAAACAGCAGCCAGGAGAGCTGGCCGAGGCGCTGCGCATCGCCGTCCACGCCGGCGTCTTTGCGCATAATGTCCTGTAATGATTTGATAACCGAGCTGATCGACATGATGTGTTCCATGTTTCATTAACAATAAGGCCTTCTGCTACGCGGTGGCAGCAGAAGGCACAAAAGGGGAGTGGTTACGCGGAGCGGGGCGGTAAGTGGTAGATTTCGCTCTCCAGCTCGCTGATGGCCTGATTATACCCGTTACGGTCGCCGAATCCGCTTTTAATGATCTCCGGCAGCGTACCCATGCTGTCGAACGGCTTGAGCTTCAGCACCTGAATACTCTCTATTTCCTGCACGCCCGCGTCGGCGTATTTATCCAGCAGCGTATTCAGCACCGCCTGCGCGGCGTCGGAGTATTTGGTGAAGTAGTTGCGCTTACGCACGTTCTCCGCCCGCTCTTTGCGGGTTAACGGCGGCTGACCATACACCACGTGGCATAGCATGTCGAACGGGTCGAGCTCTTTACCGACCTCTTCCGCCAGCACTTCCCAGATTATACCCTGCTGTTCCAGCTCCTTGATGATGGCCTGTTTGCGCTCGGCACCCTGCCATTTGCGGGTGAAATCATCCAGCGAGGCGTACTCTTTGAGCAGCGTTTTACGGGTGTAGTCTTTGAAGGATTCGGTGACCAGCTTGCCGTCGGCGTCGTAATACTGCACGCGCTGGGCGATCACGCCGACGGCGACACCGTTGACGTGAAACTTACGCACCTTGTTCTCGTCGTCTTCCGGCAACGGACCGACATCGTCTGAACCGGTGACGGTATATGGAGCAGGATCTTCATCGGCGCCGATAATATCGTCTTCGGCCTCTTCCTCGTGCTCGTCGAACTGCTCTTCAAAATCAGACTCCGGATCGGCGATATCTTGCGGCGTGGTCTCCATCACCTTTTCCGGGATGCCGTCAAAGCGCTCGTCGGCGAACAGTTCGGTGGCCTTTTTGAAATCGAGGATGGTGAACCACAGCTTGCCATAGCGTTCATCGATGCGGGTGCCGCGGCCGATGATCTGCTTGAATTTGGTCATCGACTGAATGTTTTGGTCCAGCACCACCAGTTTGCAGGTTTTGGCATCCACGCCTGTGGTCATCAGCTCGGAAGTGGTCGCGATAACCGGATAGGCTTTTTTAGGGTTAATAAAGTTATCCAACTGGGCTTTGCCGATGTCGTCATCGCCGGTGATTTTCATCACGTACTTGTCGTTCTTTTTGACCTGTTCCGGATTGAGATTGACCAGCGCACGGCGCATGCGCTCCGCGTGATCGATGTCGTTACAGAAGATAATGGTTTTATCCATCGGGTTGGTGCGCTTGAGGTAATCCGTGATGGTTTTTGCCACCAGTTCGGTGCGCTCATCAATCACCATCGTGCGGTCAAAATCTTTCTGGTTGTAGATACGGTCGTCGATCAGCTCGCCGCTTTTATCCGTCTGGCCTTTGGTGGGACGCCAGCCCTGGAGATCGACGTCGATATCGACGCGTACCACTTTATACGGGGCGAGGAAGCCGTCTTCGATACCTTCTTTAAGCGAGTAGATATAGACCGGGTCACCGAAGTAATCGGTGCTGGAGACTTCATGAGTCTCTTTCGGCGTGGCGGTTAAACCAACCTGCGTGGCGGCGCTGAAGTAGTCGAGGATTTCGCGCCACGCGCTGTCTTCCGAGGCGCTGCCGCGATGGCATTCGTCGATCACAATCAGATCAAAGAAATCCGGCGCCACTTGTTTAAAGGCTTTTTGATCTTCTTCCGGGCCGGTGATGGCCTGGTATAGTGCGAGGTGGATTTCAAATGCCGGATCGATAGTGCGCCCGGTGACTTTGGTCATCGCCGCGCCAAACGGCAGGAAGTCGTTATTTTTGGTCTGATCGACCAGAATGTTGCGATCGGCGAGGAACAGGATCCGCTTCTTACTTTTGGCTTTCCATAAGCGCCAGATAATCTGGAAAGCGGTGTAGGTTTTCCCGGTGCCGGTTGCCATCACCAGCAGAACGCGGTTTTGCCCGGCAGAGACGGCTTCAATGGTTTTATTGACGGCCTGTAGCTGATAATAACGCGGCGATTTACCGCTGCCGTCGTCGTAGTAGTCCTGGGTAATCACCGGAAGCTGGGCTGCGGTGTAGCCTTTCCAGACGCAGAGCTTGTGCCAGAGTTCGGCTGGGGATGGAAATTCGTCCAGGGTAATGTGTTTTTCGAGCAGCTCGCCTTCGGCTGCCGTGGCATCGCGGAAAATAAAACCGTCGCCGTTGGTCGCGAAGACGAAAGGAATGTCCAGCAGGCGCGCGTACTCGATGCCCTGCTGCATCCCTTTGCCGATTTCATGTTTGTTGGCTTTGGCTTCAATCACCGCCAGCGGAATGCCCGGCTTGTGATACAACACGATATCGGCGGATTTCACCGTTCTACGCGCTGCGACTTTACCGCGCACGATGACCTTACCGTCCCGGAGTTTGACTTCTTGTCTGATTTGCGTTGTGTCGTTCCAGCCAGCATCGAGGATGGCGGGAATAACGCGTTTGGTGATGATGTCTGCTTCCGTCAGGGTACTCAGGTTCAGGTCAGCCATAGTGCTCTCTTTACGTGAACAGGAACTTTCTGATTTTACATAAGTATCAATACCGTGAGAAGGTATTTATACACGCATTCAAGAATAAGTTTTTATTGATTTCATTAATGTGTAATGGATTGGTTTTTAAATGATAAGATAATTCGCAAAATTCTTTTTTGTTTACTATTTCATTTCCGTCTACTAATCTTATTTGACTGGATGAATAATAAGAAATGCTTATTGATAAAAGTAGGATGACTGCACTGACTGGTTTTTTGTAGTATATCGATAAGTAATGAAATGATGGGGCTATTAATAATCTGTATGTGAGTATAAGAGCAAGCACTGCCAGTATAAAGCCTATGGTTAGATCAATATTTCCAGATGGTTTGTTAAAATCTCCGGTAAGGAAAATCCTGTTGATTGCGATGCAAAATAAGAAGAAAACTAATATATTGATAACCGCGTAGGTTTGAACTACTTGAAAGAAATAAACACTATTCCACACTTTTTTTTTGAATCTGGTTATTGTAGACATACACAGCCAGAAAAAAATACCAAATTTTATTGGTTGAATTAATAAAAGAACATACCAGTAAAGTTGATTAAATATTAATTTAAAGCTAGCTATGGGGGATATTTTTATTGAAAGTAAACTGAATGCTGTTATCAAGGAGCCTACAATTAGTATCGACTTGAAAAGATTAGCGCCAGAGTTTACCAGTGGAGAATATTCATGAGTGCCATCATATATCTCCGGGTGTTTAATGAATATATACATTTCTGAGAGGAAATCATATCCCGGAATAATTTTTAATGCATTGGTCAAAAATTGTTTTAAGTTACTTTCCATATATTTTCCATTAGTTAAGATGATTAATCACTCCATCGCCACCTTCACCGCATCCCCCAGCTTCACCATCACCTCCCGGTGCTTGTCGATCGGCGGCAGGGCGCAGTTGATCCTTAAGCAGTTGCGGTATTTTCCTGAGGCTGAAAACAGCGAGCCCGGCGCGACCTGGATTTTCAGCTGGCACAGCTGCTTCGCGACGCAGACCATATCGACGTGCTCGGGGAGCTCGACCCACAGCATATAGCCGCCCTTCGGTCGGGTGACGCAGATGCCGCAGGGGAAATACTCCCGCAGCCAGCAGGTGTAAATTTCCATATTGCGCTGGTAGATCTGCCTCATCCGCCGCAGGTGGCGGTGGTAGTGACCTTCGCGGATAAAGTTACAGGCGGCCAGCTGGGTTGAGGGCACGTTGGTCCCGCTGGCGGCGTATTTCATCTGCAGCAGGCGATCGTAGTAGCGGCCCGGCGCGATCCAGCCGATGCGCAGGCCCGGCGCGATAGTTTTGGTAAACGAGCTGCAGAGCATCACCCGGCCGTCGATATCCCACGAATGAATGGTGCGCGGGCGCGGGTAGTCGGTGGCCAGCTCGCCGTAAATATCATCCTCGAAAATGACGATATCGTGGCGCTGGGCAAGAGTCAGCACCGCGCGCTTGCGGGCGTCCGGCATGATAAAGCCCTGCGGATTATTGCAGTTCGGTACCAGGATTACGCCCTTGATCGGCCACTGCTCCAGCGCCAGCTCCAGGGCTTCGACGCTGATCCCGCTGTCCGGATCGGTGGGGATCTCAATGGCCTTGAGCCCCAAACCGCGCAGCAGCTGCATGGTGCCGTAATAGGACGGGGATTCAACGGCGACGATATCGCCGGGCTGGCATACCGACAGCAGCGCCAGCGATAGCGCGCTGTGGCAGCCGCTGGTGATGATCAGATCGTCGGCGGTGACCACCGAGCCGCCGTCGAGCATCAGGCGGGCGATTTGTTCGCGCAGCTCGCGGCGTCCGGCCAGCTCGTCGTAGTTCAGCACCTCGCTGAGATTATGCTGGATAACCCGGCTCAGCTCGCGCCAGATGGGCTTCAGGCTCGGCTGGGTGACGTCAGGCGAGCCGCCGCCGAAGGGGATAATGCTTTTGTCATTGCGCGCGTCGAGCATGGTCAGCACCTGATCCCACTGGGTGATTTCCACCGGGCGCTGGACCGGGCGCGACATCGGCGGTACCGGCGGCTGGGCTTTACGCGGGGCGACAAAGTAGCCGGAACGCGGCTGGGGGACGATCATCTGCTGCTGTTCCAGCGTCTGATAGGCCTGCTGCACGGTACTGATGCTCACCCCGTGCTCCTGACTCAGGCTGCGAACCGAAGGCAGCTTCTCTCCGTGGCGATACAGCCCTTGCTCAATACGCTCCGCCAGCAGGCTGGCCAGATGTTGGTAACGCGTCATGCTGTATCCCTTATTGTCGCCATACAGATTGATAAACCAGTACAGATGGGCGGTGAAAATCCCACGCAGATACTGTTTTAGCCAATCTGTATGTTAAAGAAAAGTGTTTTTTGAATCTGTATTGTCTCCCCACGGATCCGCGAAGATAAAGCCTCTGGCAAGGTGAGGAGGTGGAGTATGGAATTTCATGAGAATCGGGTAAGGCAGCCGTTTATTGGTTTTGTCCTGGTAGGCAGAGCGTTCAAAAAATGGTGGCTGCGGATGCAAACGCGCCGGGTTTTGCAGCAAATGAGCGACGCACAGCTAAAAGACGTCGGGCTGCGGCGGGATCAGGTCAATTAAAAAATGCGTTTTTTCCGGATGAGGGCGTAAACGTCTCATCCTGGCTCCCGGCCTGCGCTTCCGCAGGCTGCGAGCCGTAACCGTCCAGGCCAGCAGTCTGCCTGGCCCGGCGCGCTCGGGAGCTGGCGTCCCCCGGGATCGTTACATTCAGCGTATTTATCAATTCATGCTTCTCCTCTCTTCGTTTCTTGATACTTATCGTGATAAGTATT
Source organism: Klebsiella sp. Ech2A (assembly GCF_030078455.1). Taxonomy (NCBI): domain Bacteria; kingdom Pseudomonadati; phylum Pseudomonadota; class Gammaproteobacteria; order Enterobacterales; family Enterobacteriaceae; genus Klebsiella; species Klebsiella sp. Ech2A. Next base: position 25,588 of record NZ_JAQGFU010000012.1, read on the forward strand.
ATTTTTCTCACAGCTATTAGCCTGGCCACCAGGGCTATTTTGTTTGTCATTTTGAACCTGAGCAGCGCTCGACAAAATACGAAAGTATTTTGCACGCCCTTCAGGGCGGCCCGGAGGATGAGCGTAGCGAGTGACTTCTCACGTACTACCCGTACGTTCCGGTTTCTCCGCGCGCTTCGCGTTCAAACTGCCTGCGCCAATAACGCCTGGTGGGATAGGCTCTACATGAGGAAAGAAAGATGACCGAAGATGAACTGTTTGCCCGCCGTCCGATGGGGATGCGCATGGCGATGGTGGTCCGCCAGTGGCGCGCGACTATCGATGCCGCCATCACCGACACCGGCCTGACCCAGTCAAGCTGGACGGTGCTGATGCAGCTGTATCAGCTGGGGGACAACGTCTCGGTCAGCGAACTGGCGGAGGTGCAGGGCATTGAGCTGCCGCCGCTGATGCGCACCCTCACACAGCTGGAGAAGCAGGGCTATCTGCTGCGTTCCACATCGCCCTATGACAAACGCATACGCCTGCTGACGCTGACGGCGGAAGGCCGATCGATGCTGGAAGAGCTGAATCGCGTGATCGCGGTTTACCAGGAGCGGGTTACCCGGGCCATTCCTGCGGACGATCTCGCCACCTTCAGCGCCACTTTAAATAACATCGCCTGCAATTTGCGGACAATCCGCGAAGAAGATAACAAGATCTAAAAAACTATGATGACGCCAGAACAAAAATTTGCCCGCTGGGTAAGGGTGAGTATTGCCGCTTTCCTGGCGATCTTCGCCTGGTTTATCGTTGCCGACATCTGGATCCCGCTCACGCCGGACTCCACGGTGATGCGCGTGGTGACGCCGGTATCGCCGCGGGTTTCCGGCTATGTTGCACGGGTCTATGTGCACAACAACAGCCAGGTGAAGAAAGGGGATCTGCTCTACGAGCTGGACCCGACGCCGTTTAGCAATAAAGTGCAGGCCGCGCAAATCGCCTTTGCGCAGGCGAAGCTGAGCAACCAGCAGCTGGACGCGCAGATCGCCGCCGCCCGCGCCAACCTGCGTACCGCGCAGTTCACCGCCCGTAACGACAAAGTTACGCTCGATCGCTACCAGCGCCTGAGTACGATGCAGAGCGTCTCGCAGTCGGATCTGGATAAGGTGCGCACCACCTGGCAGACCAGCGAGCAGTCGGTCAGCGCGCTCAACGCCAGCATCCAGAATCTGCTGATCCAGCGCGGCGAACGCGACGATGCGCGCAACGTGACGCTGCAAAAATATCGCAACGCGCTGGAGGAGGCGCAGCTGAACCTCGCCTGGAGCAGGATCTACGCCGAAACCGACGGCATGGTCAGCAACCTTCAGCTTAGCCCTGGCCTGTATGCCACCGCCGCCACGCCGCTGCTGGCGCTGGTGAGCAACCATACGGATATCGTCGCCGATTTTCGCGAGAAGAGCCTGCGCCATACCGGCGTGAACACCGACGCCGCGGTGGTCTTTGATGCGCTGCCGGGCAAAGTTTACCCGGCGCACGTCACCAGCAGCGACGCCGGGATTTTGGCCGGCCAGGAGCAGGTTAACGGCCAGCTGTCGCAGCCGGAGCAGTCCACTCGCTGGGTGCGTGACGCCCAGCGGATGCGCATTCACGTCGCGCTTGACGAGCCGCTCGACAAACCGCTGCCGACCGGCGCCCGCGCGACGGTACAGCTTTACAACAGCGACGGTCCGTTTGCCCGCACCTTTGCCAGCGTGCAGATCCATCTGGTGAGCCTGCTGCACTATGTCTATTAATACGCTGGCCCGGGTATTTACGCCGCACGGCAATATTGTCTATACGGCGAATGATTTTCGCCAGACGCTGCGCATCGCCGTTGCCGGGACCGTCGCTCTGAGCATTTCGACCTTCTACGACGTGCAGTACGGGGTCTTCTTCGTGGTCTATCCGCTGATGCTGCTGTCGCTGGTGCCGGTGTTTAACCGGCACGTCGCGCGGCAGTTTCTGTTCAGCGCGGCGGTAAACTGCGTGGAAATGGTGCTGATCGTCGGCTATCTGTCGCAGTGGCCGGTGATTATGACCCTGGTGGTCTTCGGCCTCTACGTGATGCGCTTTCGTTTTATGAGTCAGGGGCCGCTGTTTCTGCTGGGCTCGATGGGCGTGGTCTGTCAGAGCACGATGCTCAACTTTATGAGCTATCCCACCAGCAACTGGCATACGCTGATGTTTTCCAATATCGAAGCCTGCGTGATGGCAGTGGCCCTCAGCGCGCTGCTGAACTATCTGATCCCGGACGTTGAGCCGCGCCGGCCGCCGCCGCGGATTGAGAAGGATGCCGCCCGCATTCGCCATGAATCTCTGCTTTCCGGCAGCGTCGCGACAATGATTTTCGTGGTTTTCCAGATCTGCGATCTCAGCGATTCCCTGTCAGCGCTGATGGCCGGGATCCTGATCCTCTTCCCGATGCACTACCGCGGCGCGGTGATCAGCTCCATCTGGCGCGTGGTGGGCGTGGTGCTGGCCTGTCTCTACATTCTGGTGGTGCAGCTGCTTATTTATGATTTCAGCAACCATATGGTGCTGATGATGCCGCTGATCGCGCTCGGCCTGGCCTTCAGCGCGCGCCTCCACGTGATGGAGAAAGTGGGGGCCGGCGTGGGCTTCGCCAGCATCACCACCATCGGCATCATGTTTGGTCAGAACCTGCACCCGGATCAGGACCTGATCTTCAGCGATCTGTACCGGATTAGCTCGGTCACGATCTCGCTTATAGTCACCCTGACGCTGGTGTTTCTCGTCCACCGCATTCTGAACTGCTTTGCGCCGACGCGGTTCGTTATTACCGAATAGGATCAGGCCGGGAAGGTGGCGATGCAGCGCCACTCTTCGGCGACGTAGCGATAAATCGACTCCGTGGCGCCGGGAATCACCCACCGTAGCTCCTCTCCAGGCAGGCAGCGAAGAGAGATGCACAGGCCGCAGCCGCCGTGCAGCTGGCGCGGGATATCCTTCACCTGGAAGGCGATCCCCGCCGCCTGCAGGGCCTTGCGGGTGCGCACGACCCCCGGCGTCGAGTGAAATAAAAACAGATACTCCGTCATCCGCGGCGCCTCTGGCGCAGGCCAATCAGCGCCGCGCCAACCGCGCCGGCAAACTGGGCGTCAGGATGGGTGTGCACCGCTATCCCGGCGTGGCCTTCGAGCATGCGCGCAAAGGCGGCGCAGCGGCTGACGCCGCCGGTAAACAGCAGCGGCCCCTCGGCTGAAAGCCGGGAGATAAAGTTGGCGCTGCGGCGGGCCATGGCGTTGATCACGCCGGCCAGAATCGCTTCCGGCGCGATGCCCGCCGAGCGCAGGCTAATCACTTCGGATTCGGCAAATACCGTGCACATGCTGGTGATGGCGTGCGGCTCGATGCCTTCGGTGATGCTATCCAGCTGCTCAACGCTGGCGCCGAGGGTGCGCGAGATAACCTCCAGAAAGCGCCCGGTGCCCGCCGCGCATTTATCGTTCATCAGGAAGTCGGTGAGATTGCCGTCTTCATCAAGCTGGATGACCTTGCTATCCTGGCCGCCAATATCGATAACCATGCGGGTGGCGGGCGCCAGCAGACGCGCGCCGAGGCCGTGGCAGGAAATCTCCGTTACCTGTTTATCGGCAAAATCCACCAGCTGGCGGCCGTAGCCGGTTAAGGTTAAAAATGGCCGCTCGGCAAGATCGGCGCTGAGGGCTTGCCACGCCTCGTGGATGGCATCCGCCGGGCGAAAGGGCGTCGGGCAGAGAAAGCGCCGCTGGATAACGCCCTCTTGCAGCAGGATCCCTTTCGTGGCGGTGGATCCGGAATCAATACCTACCGTAAAAGTCACGCGCGCTCCTTACAGCATCTCAATAAAGGCCGCGACGCGGGTGCTGAGCTGGCCGATGTCCGCCGTCGAATAGTCGGTCTCAATCGCGATGTAGGGGAGGTTGTGCCGCTGGCGAACGTGGCGCTTAATCGCCATCGATTCAACCGCATAGGTATGACAGGCCTGCAGGATGACGTCCACCACGCCGTCGGCCTGATATTCGTCAACCATCTGGCTAAGCAGGGTTAAGCGCTGATCGTTTGGCGAGATGCACGAGCAGCCGATGGCGAGATACTTATCGGTCAGCGCATCGTAAACGTCGCCCGTCTCCTCCACGCAGCGCTCGGTCGCCTTGGCGCCGGTGCAGTTTTCAAAGCCCACCACCCAGCCGCCGTTCTCTTCAATGGCGCGCACGACTTTTTCCGCCGCGCCGCCAATCGGGCAGCCGGTGATCAGAATGCGCGGACGCGCCGCCAGCCGCTGGCCATCCTGCCACTGCTGGCGCACGCGATCGGCCATGTCGTCGAGCTCGTCGCTTAGCGCGGCTTTATCAAAGCGGAAGGTCGCGCCGTACACCACTTTCAGAATATCGCTGCCGCTGAGGGCGGGAGGATTGAGCTGCCCGACGCGATAGAAATTCGCCAGCGCCCGCCGCTCGCGGTTCTTGAGGCGCACGGCGTCGCGCAGCGCGGCTTCGCTGATTGTGCGGCCAAAGCGCGCTTCGACCGCCCGCTGTAGGCGCAGGATCTCGGCTTTCCACAGCGCGCGGGAGGCATCGTCGTTGGCGCTGTTCGGCAGCTGCATTACGTGCACCGGCTTGAATTCGGCCATGTACTCATACATTTTCTTTTTGCCGTCGCAGGTGGTTTCACCCACCACCAGATCGGAAAAATAGAAGTAGGGGCATTTATCCGTTTTGCCAAACCCGTAGCTGCTTTTAATCAGCGGGCAGAGATTACGCGGCAGATCTTTTTCCGCCTCTTCGATGGTTTCATCCGAGGTTGAGCACAGCGAGACGACGACGGCGCCTGCCGCCATCGGGATCTCCTGGGGCATAAAGGTGCAGTAGGTTCCGACCAGAGGGATATTTTGCTCTTTCAGGTCCATCACCGTGAGAAAGCCCTTCTGGCGGGCCTCGGAGAACTGGTCAAAAATGGCGGGTAGATCGGTAATTAGCGACATGGTTTTCCTTCCCCGTACACGGGAGATAATGAAAGAGCCGCATTATAACCATGTCAATAGTGTGTGTTTATTGATCTCCCGCCGATGTCGGCCTATTGCGGGCAACATCAGAACACTTTCTTCGCGTCCATCTCTTCCTGGATCCGCTCGCTGTAGGCCACGTGGGTGCGAATGGCTTCCTCAATCCCGGCGTTATAAAACAGGGGTCCCAGCTGTTCGGCGATAAAATCCACGAAGAACTCGGCATCAAACTGTTCCAGCTCAAGGTCAAAATTTCTTTCGCAGTAGGTACATAGCTTTTCGCGAAGCTGCTCGCGCTCGCCGGGGCTCAGGTTGATTTCAGCCATTTTTACTCCTTAAAAGTGTTCCGGATTCACGGCAAGCTCAGCTGGGGATCCCGCGCCGGTAACGGGTCTGGTTCTGCCGCCGGAAGGTCGATAAACGATCCTACCTTAGGATTGCCGTATTTGCTGGAAAAATAGAGCGCATGCGTTTCACTGGCGATTCGTCTCAAGCAGTATTCTACCCGGATAGGCTAACCGCAGGGCCCCGCCGCAAGCGCGGGGCCGCTTAGCGTAAAAACAGCGACGGGATCTGCGAGAGCAGCCACAGCAGCAGGCCGATGGTACCCCCGACGAGGGTACCGTTAATGCGGATAAACTGCAGATCCTTACCGATATTCAGCTCGATCTGCCGCGACATATCGCGGGAGTCCCAGCTCTTCACCGTATCGCTAATATGACGGGTCAGGAAGGTGGCAAACTCCGGCGCCACCCGGTGCGCCGCCTGCTCCAGATGCTCATTCAGCGACTCGCGAAGGGCGTCATCGTGGAGCAGCGTTTCCCCAAACCACTGCCCGGCCTCGGCGATCCGCTGCTTGATCCGCGAATCGTCGCTATTCACGTCATTTTTAATCCATCCGCGCAGGTCGGCCCACACCTCGCCAAGATAGCGGTTAAACGTCTCGTCATTTTTCAGATAGGCCTTCATGTTGTCCGCTTTTTGCGCCATCAGTGGATCGGTTTTCAGGCTATCGATCAGCTTCTGCGCCGCGCGATCGAAGGCCTGGCGGATCTGATGGGTGCGATCCTGGCTCACCTCGTCAAGAAGCGTATTCACCGCATCGGTGACCATTTCGGCGCTGTGCTCGCCCAGCCATTCGGTGGGGAGAATTTTGGCCTTGAGCGGATGCTCGGTCTCCAGCCAGCGGATGATGCCGCGGGCAATAAAGGCGCGGGAGCTGTCGCGCTGCAGTAGGGCGATAAGCTGGCTGATAAGGGAATCCAGCAGCTTCTGGTGCCGGTTATCGCGGGTTAATCCTTCGAGCATCATAGCGCTGGTTTGCGTCAGGTCGACCTTGTCGATGGCCTTGTGCACCGCGCGGCGCAGCAGGCGCTGAATGCGCGCATCGTCGGTGAGCTCGAGGAAGCCGCTCATTACCTGCAGCAGATGCTGGCCCACCCGCCGGGCGTTCGCCGGCTGGCTGAACCAGTTGCCGAGCATCAGCGCCGGCTCGTAGCGGCGGATCAGCGCGACCAGCGAAGGGGTGTCGAGGAATTTTTCCTGCACGAAAAAGCCGAGATTGTCGGCAATTCGGTCCTTATTACGCGGGATAATCGCCGTATGGCGAGAGACAAACGGCAGCGGAATGCGGCGAAACAGCGCCACCACCGCAAACCAGTCCGCCAGCGCGCCGACCATCGCCGCTTCGGAGATAGCCTTCAGCGCGCTGACCCACGGCGTCGGCGGCAGCAGTAGGGTAGCGACAAAAATCGCGGCCGCCACGAGCAGCAGCGACAGGGCCAGCAGTTTGGCCCGTTTTAGTTCAGCAAGTTTTTCCATAGCCTTAAGCATATAACCTGACGGCTAACTCATGCAAAAACTGCCAGATAATCCAGCCGCCAAAGCCCATCAGTACCGCGCCGGCCGCCCGTTCAACTCGCCAGATGACGGCGCCAAGGCGGCGCTGAACCTGCGGCAGGGCGATCAGCGATACCAGCAGTAAATCCCACAGCAGCACGACGCTGGTCATCCACACTCCGCTGGTTATCTGCTGGGCGAGGGTCACCTGCGGGCCAAGCAGGGAGGTCATCAGCGCGAGGTAAAACAGGGCGTTTTTGGGGTTAAGCAGCGCCGAGGCCAGCCCCAGCAGCAGCTGTCTGGCAAGCGAAGGGCGCCGGGCTGCCGCCGCTTCCAGGGGAAATGCGCCGGGCCGACTCCGCCACAGCTGGCCGCCGAGCCACAGCAGCCAGGCCGCCCCCAGCAGCGCGATTGCGCTAAACAGCAGCGGGGCGTGGCGCACCATGCTCCAGCCGACGATGGCGACTGCAATATACAGCCCGTTACCCAGCGCGATGCCGATGCACAGGCCGGCGCTACCGCGCAGGCGATAGCGGATGGCGTAGCCCATCAGGAGAAAGAAATCTGGCCCGGGACTCAGCAGGGCAACGAAGTGGGAGAGCGCCAGCGCCGGAAACGCGGGCGGGAAAAGCGAAGTAAGCATGTCCATAGTGACCTCGGAATAAATCTGAGATCACCCTACGCAAGGCTCGGCGCTAATTATTGTCTGATATTGATCGGCCAAGGGCGTACTGGCGCGGCGTGGCGGCGGTGTAGCTGACGAAGGTTTTATGGAAGTGGCTCTGATCGGCAAATCCGGCCTGATAGCCGACGTCGGCTATCTCGTCCCCGGCGCGCAGGCGGCGCCTGGCGTACTCGATCCGCGCCATATTGATAAAGCTGGCCGGCGTCAGGCCGGTATCCTGCTTAAAGGTGCGGATCAGGGTCTCTTTGCGCAGCGCAAATTCGTCGGCCAGCGCATCCAGCGAAAGCGGTGCCGGCAGGCTTGCGGTCACCCTGTTGAGCAGCCGTTCGCTGCTGTCGTGAAGGCGTTCCGGTGGCATCGGGCATAGCGGCAGCTCCCGCAGCAGCCGCGCGATGGCGGCGGGTAGCTCGGCGGTCCGCTGCTGCAGCGTCAGCTGGACGATATGCTGATACTGAAGGAAAAGATCGGCACCGCGCAGCATCGGCTGCGGCGCGGCAAGCCGCACGGCGCCGGAAAGGGCAGGAAGCTGTGCCCGACACCAGTCAACGTCGAGATAGAGCATGTGGTAGCTGCGCGGCCGTCCGGCAAGGGGATTACAGCTGTGCGGCGCGCCGGGTGGGATAGCTATCAGGTCACTGGGGCGCAGCAGGTACTCCCGTCCGTTGCAGATGCAGCGCGTTTCACCCGCAATAATGGCCCCCAGCGAAAGCTGCGGGTGGCTGTGACGTTTATACGCCCGGCGGCTGTCCCAGGTGCTGCGCAGCTCCAGCCAGGGGAGCGTTGCGTCGCGCCAGAAGGTTTGCGGGATATCGCGAGTGTGGTTCACAAAAGCTCCTGCAGCGAAAGGATTATGGATTTATAGCACGACCGCCGGCGGCTGTCTCCGGCGGGCGTTTTGCGAGCGGGCAGGCGAAAAAATGTCGTTATTACCGCTGGATAAAAATATCCTCCGTCCCGGCACGCAAAGAGATAAACGGCGGCGTGTAGGCGGGGTGACCGGCAGGTAGAGTCGCTTTAGCACTTCTCCGCGTAGGCTGACTGCAATGGAAAAAAGCCCGACGTCGACGCCGCATGATGCGGTTTTTAAAAAGTTTCTCCGGCATGCGGATACCGCGCGGGATTTTCTGGACATCCACCTGCCGTCCTCGCTACGCCCGCTCTGCGATCTGGAGACGCTGCGGCTGGAATCCGCAAGTTTTATTGAGGAGGACCTGCGTGCCTGCTACTCCGATGTGCTTTGGTCGCTGAAAACCACCGCCGGCGAGGGCTATATTTACGTCGTTATTGAGCACCAAAGTTCGCCGGACGCCCATATGGCCTTCAGGCTGATGCGCTATGCCATTGCGGCGATGCAGCGTCATCTGGATGCCGGCCACAAGCGCCTGCCGCTGGTGGTGCCCATGCTGTTCTATCACGGCATCGCCACGCCTTACCCTTACTCGCTGTGCTGGCTGGATGGCTTTACCCATCCGGTACATGCCCGCAGGTTATATGCGACCGCTTTTCCGCTGGTGGATATTACGACAATCCCGGATGACGAAATCGTCCAGCACCGACGCGTAGCGTTGCTGGAGTTCATGCAAAAGCATGTCCGCCAGCGCGATTTGACGAAGCTGGTTGAACAGATAATCACCATTTTGATTAAGGAATACACTAATGACAGCCAGCTAAAAACGCTGTTTAATTACCTGGTATATTCCGGCGATGCCCCTCGTTTTGGCAGGTTTATTCGTGAGCTTGCCCGGCGGGCGCCGCAACATCATAAGGAGGAACTGATGACTATTGCGGAAAGACTCCAGGAAGTTGGGCGTAGAAAAGGTAGGCTTGAAGGGCGGAGAGCCGAAGGGCTGCGCATTGCCCGTACCATGCTGGCGAACGGCATCGCTCTGGAGACGGTGCTGCGTATCACCGGTCTGTCAGAAGAGGAGGTTACCGCCGCGAAGCGTTGATTGTGTCGCGGCATGGCCTTATCAGGCGGCCATACCGCGATGACCCATTTCCCCCTTAAGCCCGTTCTGCGCCGAATATGCTCTGACAATCTCCGGCCGGAATCCTCCGTAAATACCTAACTTTACCTTTACGTCCAGCTATCTCTACTAACCTTAATGTCCTGAGCGGTATTTATGACTGCATTAATGACGATACTAAGGAGACATACGACATGGCCTATCAGACGGTGAATCCTGCAAATAATCGGCTTATTAAAGAGTACGCCCCGCACAGCGATGCCGACGTGGAGGCGGCGCTGCAGAGAGCGGATGCGCTCTATCACTCCGCATGGTCGAAGGGCGATATTGCCCAGCGCTTACCTATTCTGCACAGGCTGGCGGACCTCATCGATAGTCGGGTTGAGGAGCTGGCAAAAATTGCCAGCCAGGAGATGGGCAAGCTCATCGGCCAAAGCCGCGGTGAGGTGAAGCTCTGCGCGCAGATCGCCCGCTATTACGCCGATAACGCCGAGCGCTTTCTCGCCCCGGTGAAGTATCCCTCTGAGCTCGGCGAGGCGTGGGTTGAACACCATCCGATCGGCGTGCTGATGGCGGTGGAGCCGTGGAACTTCCCCTATTACCAGCTGATGCGCGTGCTGGCACCGAACCTGGCGGCGGGGAATCCGGTTCTCGCCAAGCACGCCAGCATCGTTCCACACTGCGCGGAAACCTTCGCTCATCTGGTTCGTGAGGCCGGTGCGCCGGAGGGGGCGTGGACTAATCTGTTTATCTCCCAGGATCAGGTGGCGAAGATTATTGCCGACGATCGCGTGCGGGGAGCGGCGCTGACCGGCTCGGAAAAAGCGGGTGGCGTCGTGGCGGCGCAGGCGGCGAAGCACATCAAGAAATCGACCCTCGAGCTGGGCGGCAACGATGTCTTCGTGGTGCTGGATGATGCCAGCCTCGACAAGGCGGTGAAGACCGGCATACAGGCGCGGCTCAACAATGCCGGTCAGGTTTGTACCGCGGCGAAGCGTTTTATCCTGCATGAAAAAATCGCCGAGCGCTTCCTGAGCCAGTTTACCGAGGCGTTCCGTCAGGTGAAGATCGGCGATCCGCTGGATGAGAGCACCACGCTGGGGCCGCTCTCCTCCAAAGATGCTCTGGAGACGTTGACTAAACAGGTTGATGAGGCGGTGAAGCATGGCGCCAGGCTGCATCTTGGCGGCAAGCCGGCGCAGTGCGAGGGCAACTATTTTGCACCGACCATTCTGACCGGCATCACCCGCGATAATCCGGCGTACTTTGAAGAGTTCTTCGGCCCGGTAGCGCAAATTTATGTGGTGAAGGATGACGATGAGGCGATCCGCCTGGCGAACGATTCGCACTACGGGCTCGGCGGCGCGATATTCAGTCAGGATACCGAGCGGGCGAAGCGAATGGCGTCACGAATTGAGACCGGGATGGTCTATATCAACTGGCTGACCGATACCGCGCCGGAGCTGCCGTTTGGCGGCGTGAAGCGCTCCGGTTTTGGCCGCGAGCTGGCGGATCTGGGGATTCGAGAGTTTGTGAACCAGAAGCTGGTGGTGATCCGCCGGTAAGATTAGGATGCAATAAGAAAAACCTGCCATCAGGCAGGTTTTTTGCGCCTATTGGGAAGATCGGAAGGTAACTCCATCGCCAACACAGGTGCCATCAATCTGTCTCTTTGTTAAGAGTTTTATTGATATTTGATTAATTGATATACATCAACTTAGATCTTATTTAATGCGGGTTGTGTATTTTTAGAACGATCTATTAAAAGTTATGCGAAGCGAAAATTTTTATCCGGAATATAAACGATTAACTGTCAAATTAGTGCCGTGTAAATGATGTTTGCAAGTGTGAACGTTTATTGTGTAAGTTGGCGTGATGCGGTTTTGTATATTAAAAAAGATGCTTGTGGATATGTAAGAGTGGTCGACATGATAAGGTATCATTCTTAAAAAGAATAACTGTGTCTTCTTCAGTATATTTTATGGCATGTATCATGCTCCAGTTAGTATTACAGGTAACTATAGCTGATGAAAGTGGAATGGATGATCTTATGTCATTTGGTCAATGACAAACTGTGTATGCATCGAAGCGAAAAATGTAACCCTTTAAATAGTCCAGTATTAAATGATGAGTCTGGTGTGGAGGATGATATTTCTATTACTGAGCATGCGCGGTAAAGGCAGGCTATCGGGATGGTCAAATATGAGGAAGGTATGATGGAAACCGGAAGCAGTGAAAAAATAGCCGACAGGATTGCGAATATTTTCCTGTCGCCAGATACGATATATTTCCTCATTGAACCTGCCGTCAAATTTTTCGTGGATGCGATTCACATTGCCGTTACCCGCGGACAGCCCGAATTTGAAAAAATAATAAATATGGTTGGAGAGAAATTACATGTCCTTCAATAAGGTAACACGCGGCTTGTTAGACATTCTGCTGTTTGCCATCGTAAATACCTGGGACGTTGTCCAGTCAATCATTTTTATCGGCGGCTTTATTGTCTGCATCATGCTGCCTGTGGTGTGGCCGATGAAATTTGTCTATATGGCCGTATGGTTCATTACTGCCTGGGCCATATCAAAGCTCGTCGATCGTTTAGACGAGTATCGTAAAAAAGGTAAAAATATAAATTAAGGATATCGCATGTCAAATCCAGCCTATTTGTGGTTTATCGATGAAAATGGATCTCCAATTGTTGGAGGTTCCATGGTACTCGGGGATGAAGATTCAATTGAGGTAAAATCGCTCTCTCATCACCTGACTATTCCGACTGACCGTAACACCGGGTGTTATGAAACCATCCAGTGGAAGTATACGGATGGGAACATCATCTTTAAAGATGGCTGGAACGAGCGAGCCACTGCCTAACGGGATGCGGGCTATCATAGACTCGGACTTCCGAGTCTTGCTTGTCTCTTAGAGTTGAACCGGGTATCTCAGCAGGACGCACTTTAGATACAGCATCAATAGCGGGCGGAGCTGGGGATTCGAGAGTTTGTGAACCAGAAGCTGGTGGTGATCCGCCGCTAAGTTAGGATGCAAAAAGAAAAACCTGCCGTCAGGCAGGTTTTTTTGCGCTTTTATCGGGGTTATTAGAAGGTAACGCCGCCGCCAACATAGGCGCCATCGATCAGGGTGTGGTTCGGACGGCCGTCTTTCCCGTCGACGCTCACGTGGCGGTAACCCACTTTCAGCGTTACCGGGGTAATCGGGCTCCAGCTCACGCCGCCGTTGGCTTCAACGTAGTTTTTCACGCTGTTGTTCAGTCCTTCCGGTGCGGCATAGCCTTCACCGAATACGTGGATACTGTCGGTCAGCGCAACGTTAACGCCGCCACCGATTGGGAACGCCACGCCGTTATCGCCTTTTTTCGGCCCAAGGTAGATGGCTTTTGCGCCGGCATTGAACATCACCGGGCCAACTTCCAGGTTATAACCCGCGCCAACACCCCCGGTCTGGGTACCGTCGTCGGTATTTTTGAGCCAGTTGCTTTCGGCATAAACGCCGGAGGAGGATTTACCCAGTTCCATATTGAGGTTGGTAAAGTTTTTCCCCTGTTCGACGGTAAAGCCCATCGCCATTGCTGAGCCGGAAACGGCGGTCAGCGCAGAAAGGATAAGGATATTGAGCTTTTTCATGGTTTATGCCTCGTCATTAAATTAATCTGAGGACACCCTAACAAGCGACGTTTACGACTGCAAATGTGATGGCTGTCGCAGTTTTATGCTGAGATTGTTATTAAAACCCTCTACTGATGTTGTTGATTAGTTGATTTATCGCAGCGTCAATGATTAACGTTTTGGCGTTTAGACTAAGTTTAATTTTTTTCCTAAACATCAGTTGAACGAGGCGGGAGATATTGATTGGCGCTGAACTAATTCGCTTTCTAATAATTTCCGAAAATGTTTCCATAGTAACAAGTAAAAACTTAAATTTACATTTTTGTGATTAAAAATGACTCAGCAATACCTTAAAACAGGTTCTGCCGATGAGGAATGCTGAGTAGTGATGAGCGTTATTGACGTAGAGAAACGGCACCCGGCTAATGCTTTTATTGTTGTTGATGCAGTTTATCTTACCTCTTTATTATTTAACGTTCTGGTAATTATTAAATTGATGGTGTGAATATGTCACTGCCTATTGTGCTGGTGCGTGAGAAATCTAAAACAGATGATGTAATAATCTTGTAATTGTTGCGTTATTTAAACTGCATTTTTATCTGCTTAATATCCGATCGCGATCGCAACCCTATCTCTAAATAGACGTTTACCCGAAAATGTAGAGTGTTTAAACTTTGCTCATGGAGTTAGTAATTGCAAGGAGCGGCTATGTACTATCGAAATGAAGTTGTCAGTTATTTACAGGCTAACAGAATTCTCGCATTGAAGCTTGACCATGCATTAACGGGTGTCGGAAAGACAGTATCAGAACAGATTAAATTGACGGGCGTGGGCGCTAAACGTGCGCTGTATTATACATCCTGCTTTACGGATGAATATCAGGAGGTATGTCAGCGGCAGAAGAGTGAGGATGTCCGGTTTACTATGGGTGTGACCCATCTTTTACGGCATAGCGATGTTGTCTATGAAATGCTCAAAATATATTTTGAAGAAATATTTAAATACAAAACGTCCGATCAAATAGAGCATATCCAAAAAATGCTGATGGCGGTCAATGTGCATATTGCCGCCAGCTCTCTTACCAAAGTAGGCTTCGCTTTAGCGGCTGCTACATCGGTGGCTGTTAGCATGAATCTTAGACTTGAATTGAGCAGCCTAGCCGGTAGGGCGATTGGTACGGCGTCAATGATAGCTGGTATTTATGGCATTTTTCAGAAGGCCGCCGATAGCGCCTGGCGTCTGCATATTACCTCCCCTGCTTATTACGACGCGTTATATGCAAGAGAACTTGAAATGATGTATTTCCTGGTGGAGCCGATTTTTGAACGCGCTGGCGCCTTTAGCGCTCACCGGATCTCCGACGCGGATATTGCGGATATCATAGCTAAAATGATTCGATAGCTATGATTAATTTCCTCAAAAGATTTTTATGCTGGCAATGTCGGTTTTTATTTTCCATGTATGAGCCTGGACTGCTCACTCTGGTATTTGCAATGGCTGCACAGTACTTTTTTCCAGGTAGCCCCATTTGGCCTGTAGGCGTGTTCGCCATATTAGTGATAGTGATGGTTGGGCGCTATGTGAAATGGTAGTGCAAGAAAATGAGGATATTATATGGTGTTTTCAGCGTGATTGGTGGAATGGTGATATACATCAGGAGAATGCTTTTGTGGCTATGCCGTCAATTATTTTCTTTATACGCGCCTTCGATTTGCGTAATCATCTTTATATTGATTTATATACCTTTGTTTCCTGATGGTCCATTCTGGCCTGTAGGATTGTTCATAATATTAATAATCTATATATTTGCGCGCTACGTGAAATGGTAGCACCAAAAATAAACTTTTTATCAAATTGATTTATGCCCTAAATATTTCGAGCCGCGGCGGCCCATAAGGGCGAGGCATCATGCATGCGCCGAGTAGTAAAGCCAGCGCGCATGCGGCTTGAAGTTCGACGGGTATATAAGGAAATGAAATATGTCTACTCCCGCACACCTGTGGCTTGAGGATGAAAACGGTTCTCCGATTGTTGGCGGTTGTTTAATGCCTCTGCGTTTAGGCTCCATCGAATTAAAATCATTCTCGCACGGCGTCACCATGCCCGTTGATACGAACCGGGGCAAACTTACCGGCACGCGCATTCATCGGCCGATCGCCATCGTGAAAGAGTTCGACCGGGCGACGCCCGTTCTCTATCGCGCCGTGTGTGAGGGGCGGACCCTGAAGAAAGCCACCATCAGGATGTACCGCATTATGGAGTCAGGCATTGAGTCCGAGTATTTCAATATCATCCTCGAAAACGTCAAAATCACCACGGTTTCGCCGTACCTTTCTCCCAACGCTCTGAGCAGCACCCACCTTGAAACCCTCGAGCTGCGCTATGAGGCCATAACCTGGAAGTACACCGAAGGAAACGTTATCTATCGTGATACCTGGAATGAGTTCTGCACTTCCTGATGCCTTCACGCGAGCCCTCTTCCACGGGAAGAGGGTCCCTGCGAACCGCTACTTCCGCAATCCGGCAAACGCCGCCCGAATCTCCTCTTCCGGCAGGTTAATGCCGATAAACACCAGCGTGCTGTGCGGCTGGTCTTCGCCCCAGGGGCGGTCCCAGTCGGCGCTGTACAGGCGCTGGACGCCCTGGAACAGCAGGCGGTTAGGCTCGCCGTCAATCCACAGCATCCCCTTGTAGCGCATCAGCTGCTCGGCGAATGAGAGCAGCAGGTTTTCCATAACCCGCGACACTTCGCTGATATCCACCGGGTAGTCCAGCTCCACCACGATCGACGACACGTCGTTTTGCTGGTCGGCAATAAAGTGGAAGCGCGGCTTAGCGCTCACCACCCGCTCTTCCAGCATAAAGCCGCCGGTATTAAACAGCTGGCCCAGATCGATATCGCCGTGGGTGACCGCGTAAATCGGCGCCCGGGCGTTGATGCGCGCCAGCCGTTCGCGCAGCGCCTCGCTGCTGCCCGCGACGTCGGTTTTGGTCAGAAGAATACGGTCGGCGTAGCCCACCTGCGACTGGGCGATGGTGAACTGATTCATCTGCTGGTCGGCGTGGACCGCATCAACCAGCGCAATCACCCCATCCAGCAGGTAGCGTTCACAGAGGATCTCATGGGAGAAAAAGGTCTGAATAATCGGGCCGGGATCGGCCATGCCGGTGCACTCAATCACCAGCCGGTCGAAGGCAATCTCGCCGCGATCGCGGCTGTCGAGCAGGTCGAGCAGGGCGTCTTCCAGCTCGTTGGAACGCGTGCAGCAGATGCAGCCGTTGGTCAGGGTTTTGATCTGGGTGGCGCGATCGCCAATCAGCTGGTCATCAACGGAGACTTCACCAAATTCGTTTTCGATCACCGCGATTTTAAAGCCGTGCTGCGCGTTGAGAATATGCCGCAGCAGGGTGGTTTTGCCTGCGCCAAGAAATCCGGTCAGCAGGGTGACTGCAATCGGTGTCATGCGTGCCTCCATTAACAGCAGCGTACGCCGCCTTCTCCGCTCCCGCCGTAGCGCGCTTGCTGGCGCTCGCGGAAGAATTCGTTGTAGGTCATATACGGCTTATCCGGATGGTTGGCTTTCATATGCTCAACGTAGTTGTCGTAGTCCGGAATGCCAATCAGCATCTTCGCCGCCTGACCGAGGTACTTCTTTGCTTCGCCTAAGTTACCAAACATCAAATTATCCTTACAGGCATAAAGTTCGCTGATGCAGGCGATGTGACCTGCTATTTTGCATCCGGGTTGCGCCCGCCGTTCTCAGGTACCGTGCGTCCGCTGCGCAGGGATGCCAATAATGTCCGAGTCGCTCACTGAAAAGCCCCGCCGAAGCGGGGCCGAACGGGGCTGGATTAGTGGTGTGAAGAGGTCTTCACGCCGCCTTCCGGCACCGGCACGTACGGGGTCTCTTTGTCAGTGCGTACCTTATTGTTACGCACGTTGATCCACGTTTTGATGCCGTAGAAGATGATGCTGTAGACCACCACCAGGAACAGGATGCTTAAACCGGCGTTGGTGTAGTTGTTGACCACGATATGGTTCATGTTGGCAATCTGCTGCGGGCTAAGCTCGCCGCCGGCGGCAATCTTCTCTTTGTACTGCTGGGCCATAAAGAAGAAGCCTTCCATCTGCGGGTTGGTGCTGAACAGTTTCAGACCCAGCGCCCAGGTGGTGCACAGCAGGAGCCATGCGGCCGGGATCACGGTAACCCAGATGTATTTGGTGCGCTGCATTTTGACCAGCACCACGGTGCCAAGAACCAGCGCCACGGCGGCCAGCATCTGGTTAGAGATACCGAACAGCGGCCACAGGCTCTTCACGCCGCCCAGCGGGTCGACCACGCCCTGATACAGCAGGTAGCCCCACAGGCCTACGCAGCCCGCGGTCCCCACGATACCGGCAACCAGCGAATCGGTTTTCTTCAGGAATGGTACGAAGTTGCCCAGCAGATCCTGCAGCATAAAGCGGCCTGCGCGGGTACCGGCATCGAGGGCAGTCAGGATAAACAGCGCCTCAAACAGAATACCGAAGTGGTACCAGAAGCCCATATCCGCCATCGGGATGATTTTGTGGAACACGTGCGCGATACCGACGGCCAGGGTCGGCGCGCCGCCCGCGCGGTTCAGCACCGAGGGTTCACCGATGTCTTTCGCCGTTTGCAGGATCTGCTCAGGCGAAATCACAAAGCCCCAGGAGCTGACGGTAGCCGCCGCATGGACGGTGACTTCTTTCAGCTGCGCGGCAATCATCGCGGCGTTTTCGCCGCCCATTTCATGCAGGTTCGGCATCACGATACCGAGGCCGGCCGGCGGGGTGTTCATCGCAAAATAGAGGCCCGGCTCGATGATAGACGCTGCCACCAGCGCCATGACCGCCACGAAGGACTCCATCAGCATTGCGCCATAGCCGATAAAGCGCGCGTCGGTTTCATTCGCCAGCAGCTTCGGCGTGGTGCCGGAAGCGATCAGCGCATGGAAGCCGGAGACCGCGCCGCAGGCGATGGTGATAAACAGGAACGGGAACAGGGCGCCTTTCCACAGCGGGCCGGTACCGTCGATGTACTGGGTGACCGCCGGCATTTTCAGGTCCGGGTTAAGGATAACGATACCCAGCGCCAGGCCGACGATGACGCCGATTTTCAGGAACGTCGCCAGGTAGTCGCGCGGCGCCAGAATCAGCCACACCGGCAGCAGGGCGGAGATAAACGCGTAGCCGATCAGGGTAAAGGTGATGGTGGTGTCTTTAAAGGTCAGCGCCGGGCCCCAGTACGGGTCGTGGGCAATCACGCCGCCGAAGTAGATGGCGGCCACCAGCAGCACGATGCCAATCACCGACACTTCGCCCACGCGGCCGGGGCGCAGGAAGCGCATGTAGATCCCCATAAACAGCGCGATCGGCACGGTTGAGCAGACGGTGAAGACGCCCCACGGGCTTTCCGCCAGCGCCTTCACGACGATCAGCGCCAGCACCGCAAGGATGATGATCATAATCAGGAAGCAGCCGAACAGGGCAATCGACCCCGGAATCGGGCCCATCTCTTCTTTGATCATTTCACCCAGCGATGAACCGTTACGGCGCGAGGAGATAAACAGCACCATAAAGTCCTGCACCGCCCCCGCCAGAACCACGCCCGCCAGCAGCCACAGCGTGCCGGGCAGGTAGCCCATCTGCGCGGCCAGCACCGGGCCGACCAGCGGGCCGGCGCCGGCAATCGCGGCAAAGTGGTGGCCGAACAGCACGTAGCGGTTGGTCGGCACGTAGTTCAGGCCATCGTTGTTAATGACCGCCGGCGTTGCGCGGGTTGGGTCGAGCTTCATCACCTTTTGGGCGATGTACAGGCTGTAGTAGCGGTAGGCCACCAGATAGACCGATACCGATGCGACGACAATCCACAGGGCGCTAACGTGCTCCCCGCGACGCAGGGCGACGACCGAAAGGCAAAATGCCCCGATGATTCCAAGAATCACCCAGGGTATGTGCTTGAATAGTTTTTTAGTATCCATAGTAAAACCTGGCGTTATGAGTTGAATAATTGGCCGAAGCCGTCTGAACGTAATTTTGCGGAGGTATTGAGTCACTATGCTGGGGACGATCTTGCCAGAACTTTGCGCGCGTAAAGTTGGGTAAATCAACGAGTGGTTGTATGGCGGATTAAGCGGTCACTTGCGGGAGTAAGCGGTTGGGCAGGAAATGAACAGTGGGATAATATGTGATTGAGATCACAAGAATTTCTCCCCCCCTTTCAGCAGGGGGGAGAGCATGTTTGGCTAGACGGCTGCCGCCATCTCCATCATCACCGGATGGAAACGACGCTTGAAGTAAATCAGCCCGTGGCCTTCCTGGCTTAGGGTGATGTTCTTGATCTCGACCAGATAGACCAGGTGGCTGCCGATGGCCTGCACCTGGCTGATATCGCCTTCGAGACTGGCCAGCGAATCCTTCAGCACCGGCTGCCCGAGCACGCCCTTCTGCCAGCACGAGAGGCTGAAGCGCTCCTCCATCGTCACCCCGGTCATTCCGGCAAAGTGGCGCGCCATCACCTCCTGCTCGTGGTTCAGGACGTTAATGCACAGCCTGCCGTTGCCCTGGAATACCGGGTTCATTGCACTGTTGGCGTTGATACACACCATCACCGACGGCGGGGTATCGGTTACCGAGCACACCGCGGTGGCGGTGATGCCGCAGCGGCCGGCATCGCCTTCGGTGGTGATCACGTTCACCGCCGCCGACAGGCTGGACATGGCATCGCGAAAGCGCAGGCGTTGTTCATCTAATTGCATTGTGACCTCCCGCTGTGAATTACTTCAGCAGCTTATCCAGGATATTGATATCAGAGTTATTGTGCAGGTGCGGCACCGTCCAGCCGTGCTGGTCATACTCGGAAAGGCAGCGATCGACCATCGCCATCATTTTGTCCATGTTGCCGGAGCTCTGCGCCTGGCGCAGGCACTGCAGGCGAATCTCGTCCTGGCTACCGGAGTAGTTGATTTCATACAGCTCGTGGCGGCCGCCGAACTCGCTGCCGATCGCGTCCCACATCAGCTTGAGGATCTTGATGCGTTCGACGTGATCCATGCCGTTCGATCCGCGGACGTATTTCGCCAGATACTGGTCGATCTGCGGATTGTTGAGGTCGCGCGCGCTGGACGGGAGATAGATCAGGCCGCTGGTGACGTTACGCTCGATAATGTTTTTGATTTTGGCGTAGGCCATTGGCGCCATTACGCGGTAGGTTTGCAGCGCAGCGTGATCCGGCAGGTACGCGCCGTTCACCCACGGCGTCGCCTCGTAGCACATCGAATCGCTCAGCGCCCAGAACATGTTGCGCCAGGCCACCACTTCGCCGAGATCCGCCTGCACGCCGCGGAACTCCAGGGTGCCGGTACACTCCAGCGAGCGCTTGAGCAGGGCGGTGATAAAGTCGAGCTTAACCGCCAGGCGTACGCAGGCCTGCAGCGGGTACATGCGGGCGAAGCCGCCCTCCATCGTCCAGCGGCGGCAACGATCGAAATCGCGATAGATCAGCACGTTCTCCCATGGGATCAGCACCTTATCCATCACCAGGATCGCGTCGTTCTCGTCGAAGCGGCTGGAGAGCGGGTAGTCATACGGCGATCCGGTGGCGCCGGCGACCATTTCGTAGGAGGCGCGGGAGATAAGCTTCACCCCTTCGGCGTCCATCGGGGCGACGAACATCAGCGCGAAGTCCGGGTTTTCCCCCATCACCTGCGCGGATCCGAAGCCAATCATGTTGTAGTGGGTCAGCGCCGAGTTGGTGGCGACGACTTTCGCCCCGCTGACCACGATCCCGGCGTCGGTCTCTTTTTCCAGCTTGATGTAGACATCTTTCACCTCATCGGCCGGCTTATGGCGGTCGATCGGCGGGTTGACGATGGCGTGGTTAAAGTACAGGCCGGTTTCCTGAATGCGGGTGTACCAGCTGCGGGCGTTCTGTTCGAACTGGCCGTAAAACGCCGGGTTGGCGCCCAGCGCGCAGCCGAAGGCGGCCTTGTAGTCCGGGGTGCGGCCCATCCAGCCGTAGCTCAGGCGCGACCACTCAGCGATGGCGTCGCGCTGCTGGCGCAGATCGTCGGCGCTCTTCGCCACGCGGAAGAACTTATGCGTATAGCCGCCGCTGCCGGTATCGGTGTTCCAGCACAGGGAGTCCTGCAGCGTCGGTTTGTGCAGCGCATCGTACAGCTGGCCGACGGAGGCGGCGGCGTTGCGGAACGCCGGGTGCGTGGTGACGTCCTTGACGCGCTCGCCGTAGATATAAATTTCGCGGCCGTCCTGCAGGCTCTTCAGGTACTCTTCCCCGGTTAACGGGCGTTTAGCGTCTGCGCGGAAATCTTCAGGTTTCATCGGGACCTCTCAGTATTAAGCGGCATATCCCGTCATGCTTCGGAAGGCGCCTTTTCGGCCGCGGCGCGAAGCATTCAGGGTACAAAGGTTAAATTTATGTTTTCTTTTTGTTGTTTAATTGAAGCGGTTTACGTGGGTTCCGTGAAGAGACTTTTAGGTCAACGGCAGGTACTTTTCAGGCGGGATGGCGTTCTGTGATCCGGGTTGGTTTTTCGCTGTTTTGCCGCCGCGCGCCGGGGATGGCGGCGGCGGATTTCCCCGGACGCGTCTGGCGCCCGGGCGCCGCCGGCAGGGAAAGCTCAGGAGACCGGTACTTTTTGCGTTCTGAAGGCGCTGGGCGAGCAGCCGACCAGGCGATGAAAAAAGCGGGCAAAATAGGCCGGATCTTTAAACCCCAGCTGCCAGGCGATTTCGTTGACCGCGCTATCGGAGAACAGCAGCAGTCGCTTGGCCTCGCGCAGCTGCCGGTCGAAGATAAGGCGCTTCGGCGGCCGGTTGGCAAAGCGCCGGCAGATGTCGGTCAGCCTTGATTCGGTAATATGCAGCTCATTGGCGTAATCCGGCACCGTCCAGTGCTGGTGGTAGTGGCCGTCGATGGTCTGGTTAAAGCGCTGGAACAGCTTGAGCTCGCCGCGGATGCCGCTGGCGGCGTGGTCGTCGAGCCTGGCGTTACGCAACAGCAGGGTGAACACCGCCTGCGCCAGCAGCACCAGCGTATGCTCGCGCCCCGCCAGCTGCGCGGTCGATTCGCGCTCAATCAGCCGCCAGTAGTGGGCCAGCGCCGCGAGCTCGTCCGGCTTATCGGCCAGCGACAGGCACATCCCCGGCAGGCCAAAGGCCTCCCGGGTGCCGGGATAGAGCACCTCCAGCAGCGGCCAGATCAGATCCTCCCGCACGGTCAGCACGTGACCATCGCTCTCGGAGCCGGTGATAAACGCGTGCGGCACCGACGGCGGCGTCAGGACGAACAGCGGCGCCTGCACCGAGTAGCGGTGGTCGTCGAGCTGCAGCTCAATCTGCCCGGTATCGAGAAAGTGCATCTGAAAATACTGGTCGTGGCGATGGGCCTGCATGTCGCGGCCAAAAAAGGCCGCCATGCGGGCAAACGACTGGTAGTGCACGTCTTCCGTGCCCAGGCTTTCATCGTACTCTTTATTGATATCGATATTGGCGATCGAACGCTGGGGCATAGCCGCTCCTTAAGGCGTGGCGCGCGGGCGCGAGGCTTTCATCGGAATGGCCCATATAATCACGGCGCCAATCACCAGCAGGCTGGCGACGAACCACAGGCCGCTGTTAAAGCTGCCGGTCAGATCCTTCAGCCAGCCGATCATAAATGGACTGAGCGCCGAACCGATATTGCCGGTGGCGTTGATCACGGCGATCCCGATGGCCCGCGCGCGCAGGCTGATCGACTGGTCCGGCGTGGTCCAGAAAATGGCCATTGCGCTGAACGATCCGGTCGAGGCCATGACGATCCCCAGCATCTGGATCAGGTTGTGATCGGTCGCCGAGGCCAGCAGCCAGCCGGCGGCGGCAAACAGGAACGGCAGGGCGGTATGGTGCTTGCGCTCCTGACATTTATCCGAGTGTCGGCTCCAGTAAATCATCCCCAGAATGGTGCAGATCTGCGGGATCGCCGCCAGCAGGCCGATGGTGATATTGCTGCTTCCCTCGTTAAAGCTTTTGAGGATCTGCGGCGTCCAGATGCTGATCGCGCTGAGCGTATTGGTCAGGCAAAAATAGGCCAGGGTGTACATCAGCACGATCGGCGTGAAGACTTCGCGCCACAGGCTGCGCTGCTGCATCGCGTGGTGGCTGATGGCGCCTTCCGGCTGTACCAGCGTCAGCCGGTCGTTATCCATCATCTCCTGCAGGCACTTTTTGTCCTCCGCGGTCAGCCATTTGGCTTTTGCCGGGGAGTCATCCAGCCAGTACCAGACCATGATGCCCAGCAGCACCGACGGGAAGCCTTCGAGCAAAAACAGCCACTGCCAGCCGTGGAGATTAAACAGGCCGTCCAGCGACAGAATATAGCCGGAGACAATCGAACCGATGGCGGTAGTCACCGGCATGGCAATCATAAACAGGGCGTTGGCGCGGGCGCGGAAAAATGCCGGAAACCAGTAGGTTAAATAGAGCAGGATGCCGGGCAGAAAGCCGGCCTCGGTGATCCCCACCAGCATGCGCAGCACGTACAGGCTATTAGGGCCGGTGGCGAACATCGTGGCGGTGGAGGCGATCCCCCACAGCACCATGATGGTGGCTATCCAGCGGCGGGCGCCGACGATGCTGAGCATGATATTGCTCGGAATACCGAAGATGACGTAGGTGGCGTAGAACAACGTGGTGGCCAGGCCGAACATGGTGGCGTTGAGCCCCAGATCCTGGCCCATCGTCAGCCCGGCAAAGCCGATATTGATGCGGTCGAGAAATGAAAAGATAAACAGCACGAACAAAAATACGATCAGGCGGCGAAACAGCTTATTGATAACCGACTGCTGCTGCGCCGTCAGCTGCTTGTGCTGATTGGCGGGATCGCGCGTCTCCGGAATGGCTGATGATGTGTCGCTCATGGTCTTTCCTCTAATGGGAATTTTTGTAGGGTCGCGATGTGGCGTTCTTAATAGACGCCGGACTGGGCTGTCGTTCCGATTGCGCCAAAGCGCTCGGCTAAGGCTTCGGCGGCGCGGGCGAGCAGGGTGGTGTCGACGCCGACGGCGACAAACAGCGCGCCGAGCGCCAGATAGCGTTTTGCCAGCTGCTCATTGGCCATCAGGATCCCCGGCGCTTTGCCCGCCCGGCGGATTTGCACGATGGCGCTTTCAATTGCCGCCTGCACTTCAGGATGCTGCGGATTGCCGCCGAAGCCCATATCGGCGCTGAGATCCGCCGGGCCGATAAACACGCCGTCCACCCCCTCAACGTCGAGGATCTGCGGCAGGTTTTTCAGCGCCTCACGGGTTTCAATCTGCACCAGCACGCACATGGCGTCGTTGGCCTGGTGGAGATAGTTCGGGATGCGGTTCCAGCGCGAAGCGCGGGCCAGGGCGCTGCCGACGCCGCGTCCGTGAAAGGGCGCCGCCACGCTCATACCGAAGGTCGCGACGTGGCTACGGCGCGGGCGGGATTCAACGCTCAGCATCAGGTGGCCGACGACCTGCTCATCGATGCTGGCGACCAGATGGTGGCCGTTGGGCCGGGGCTGTAGCCGCTCCTGCCACATTTCCATTGCCGGATGAGGAAGCTGTAGCGTGTCGTGATAGACCTCCGGGTGTGCAGTCAGCTGACGTAACGGTTCTGCATCGCGCGGTTCGGCGTGGCGTATCACTATCTCACTCATTCCTCTTCTCCTTAGTGCCTGCATATCAGGCTTTATCTGCTCATTGCGTCCCTTTCAACATCCCTGACTTTAAAAAAGGCGTCAACGGCTAATTTTTGCAAAAAGAAGTAGACAAGTGCGAATGAGAATGATTATTATTGTCCTGCATTCAGGGAGACCCTTGCGGAAAGCCTGAAAGCACGACATTGCTCACATTGCTTCCAGTATTACTTTAGCCAGCCAGGTGCTGGCTTTTTTTTTGCCTTTTTTTGCCGGTCATTTTCCGCCATCGTCAGTGGGTTAAGGGTTAAGTTCGTCGCCGGGGTGCGCTATGGTTAGCAGCAGAAACCTCAACTAAGGACTGCGTTATGACTCTGCACTGCGCATTTATTGGATTCGGTAAAAGCACCACCCGCTACCATCTTCCTTACGTTCTGCACCGCAAAGACCGCTGGCACGTGGCGCACATCTATCGCCGCAGCGCGAAGCCGGAAGAGCAGGCCCCGCAGTACTCGCATATTCACTTCACCAGCGATCTCGATGAGGTACTTAACGATCCTCAGGTCAGGCTGGTGATTGTCTGCACCCACGCCGACAGCCACTTTGACTACGCGAAGCGCGCGCTGGAAGCCGGCAAGAACGTGCTGGTGGAAAAACCCTTCACCCCGACGCTGGCGGAAGCGAAAGCGCTGTTTGCGCTGGCAAAAAGCAAGGGGCTGACGGTAACGCCGTACCAGAACCGCCGCTTTGACTCCTGCTTCCTGACCGCTAAGAAGGCGATTGAAAGCGGTAAGCTGGGCGAGATCGTTGAAATTGAAAGCCACTTCGATCTCTATCGCCCGACGGCGGAAACGCAGCCCGGACTGGCGCAGGATGGCGCTTTTTACGGCCTCGGCGTGCATACTCTGGATCAGATAATCTCCCTGTTCGGCCGCCCGGATCGCGTGGCGTACGACATCCGCAGCCTGCGTAATAAGGCCAACCCGGATGATACCTTTGAAGCCCAGCTATTCTACGGCGACCTGAAGGCGATTGCTAAAACCAGCTATCTGGTGAAGCTGGCGTATCCGAAATTTATCGTTCACGGCCATAAAGGGTCGTTTATCAAATACGGCATCGACCAGCAGGAAACCAGCCTGAAGGCGAATATCATGCCGGGCGAGCCGGGCTTTGCGGCAGACGAGAGCATCGGCCTGCTGGAGTACGTGGATGATAGCGGCGCGAGCGTGCGCGAAGAGCTGCGGGTGGAGCCCGGCGACTACGGGCGGGTGTATGATTCGCTCTACGAGACCCTGGTAAACGGTGCCGAGAATTACGTCAAGGAATCTGACGTTCTCACCAATATGGAGATCCTCGAACGCGGCTTCAGACAGCCATCGCCGGCCACAATAACCCTCGATAAATAAGCTTCCTGAGCTCCTCTGCTCTTATTCATATTTTTTGAACAGAGGAGTCAATTTTCACCCTCTATGATCGTTAGCGGAATGGGTCCACACTTATTCCATCGAAAACATACGGGGATGCAACATGATCTACTTACGCAAAGCTAACGAACGCGGTCACGCTAATCATGGCTGGCTCGATTCCTGGCATACTTTCTCTTTCGCCAACTATTACGACGCCAATTTTATGGGCTTTTCCGCTCTGCGCGTGATTAACGATGACGTGATTGACGCCGGCCAGGGCTTCGGGACCCACCCGCATAAAGATATGGAAATTCTGACCTACGTGCTGGAAGGGGTGGTTGAACACCAGGACAGCATGGGTAACAAAGAGCAGGTTCCTGCCGGTGAATTCCAGATCATGAGCGCCGGTACCGGGGTTCGTCACTCGGAATACAACCCGAGCAGCACCGAACGTCTGCACCTGTATCAAATCTGGATTATGCCGGAAGAGAACGGCATCGCTCCGCGCTATGAGCAGCGCCGGTTTGATGCGCTGCAGGGCAAACAGCTGGTGCTGTCGCCGGACGCTCGCGAAGGCTCGCTGAAAGTGCATCAGGATATGGAGCTGTACCGCTGGGCGCTGCTGAAAGACGAGCAGTCGGTCCATCAGATTGCCGCGGAACGTCGCGTGTGGATTCAGGTCGTCAAAGGTGAAGTGACCATCAACGGCACCAAAGCGACCACCAGCGATGGCCTGGCGATTTGGGATGAGCAGGCTATCTCGGTTCATGCCGATAGCGACAGCGAAATCCTGCTGTTCGATCTGCCGCCGGTTTAATACTCACTCCTGCTTTTTGTCGTTCACCCGGTCGCCAGCGCGGCCGGGGATTTTTGGCGCAGCTCGCACGATTGCGGCCATTAACGCTAAATAAAGTCGTTAGCGCGCGTTTCTCCGGGAAGGTTGCGCTTTGTCCGTGATAAACTGAGAGAATCTCTCCCATTTATTACAGTCAGGACGATGAAAAAGAAAAGACCCGTACTTCAGGATGTAGCCGATCTTGTCGGCGTGACCAAAATGACGGTCAGTCGCTTTTTACGTAACCCGGAACAGGTTTCCGAGGCTCTGCGTGGCAAGATTGCCGTTGCTCTCGATGAACTGGGTTATATCCCCAATCGTGCCCCTGATATTCTCTCCAACGCGACCAGCCGCGCCATCGGCGTGCTCCTGCCCTCGTTAACCAACCAGGTCTTTTCTGAAGTGCTGCGCGGCATTGAAAGCGTCACCGATGCTTTTGGCTATCAGACCATGCTGGCGCACTACGGCTATAAGCCTGAAATGGAAGAAAAACGCCTCGAATCGATGCTCTCGTGGAACATCGATGGCCTGATCCTCACCGAACGTACCCACACGCCGCGGACGCTGAAAATGATCGAAGTCGCCGGGATCCCGGTGGTCGAGCTGATGGACAGCCGCTCGCCGTGCCTCGATATCGCCGTCGGTTTTGATAACTTCGACGCTGCGCGCCAGATGACCGCCGCCATTATTGCCCGCGGCCATCGCCACGTGGCCTATCTTGGCGCACGTCTTGATGAACGTACTATCATCAAGCAGAAGGGGTACGAGCAGGCGATGCACGACGCGGGCATGACGCCGTACAGCGTGATGGTCGAACAATCTTCTTCCTACTCGTCAGGGATTGAGCTGATGCGCCAGGCGCGTCGCGAATATCCGCAGCTTGACGGGATCTTCTGCACCAACGATGACCTCGCGGTCGGCGCGGCCTTTGAGTGCCAGCGTCTGGGATTACGCATTCCGGACGATATGGCGATTGCCGGCTTCCACGGCCACGACATTGGCCAGGTTATGGAGCCGCGTCTTGCCAGCGTGCTGACGCCGCGTGAGCGGATGGGGCGCATCGGCGCCGAGCGCCTGCTGGCGCGGATTCGTGGTGAGACGGTTACCCCTAAGATGTTAGATTTAGGTTTCACATTGTCACCGGGTGGATCAATTTAAACTGACAAGTTTGAAGTAGATCACACATATTCACTTCTGGCACGAATGGTGATTGCTTCTCCCTAAGTCCGGCATGACAATGTTACCGATAACAGTTACCCGTAACAATTAACCTGTGCGCGCGCCGTCACGTCGAATCCAAACGACCTGAAGGACAACGCGTATGTGTCCAGTGGGAGGAAGCTTTGAGCACGACTAACCATGATCACCACGTCTATGTCCTGATGGGCGTTTCCGGCAGTGGAAAATCCGCCGTCGCCAGCGAAGTGGCGCATCAGATGCATGCCGCGTTTCTCGACGGCGACTTTCTGCATCCGCGTAGCAATATCAACAAGATGGCTTCCGGCGAGCCGCTGAATGACGACGATCGCACGCCGTGGCTGCAGGCGCTGAACGACGCCGCCTTCGCCATGCAGCGGACCAATAAAGTGTCGCTTATCGTGTGCTCGGCGCTGAAAAAAAGCTATCGCGACATTCTGCGCAAAGGCAACCCGAACCTCTCCTTCGTCTACCTGAAAGGTGATTTCGACCTGATCGAAAGCCGCCTGAAGGCGCGCAAGGGCCACTTCTTCAAAACCCAGATGCTGGTAACGCAGTTTGAAACGCTGCAGGAGCCCGGCGCGGACGAAGGCGATGTGTTAATCGTCGATATTGATCAATCGCTGGAAGGCGTGGTCGCGAGCACCATTGAGGTGATCAACAAAGGCAGTAACTAGTGAGTACATTAACGCTTGTTTTAACAGCAGTCGGCTCCGTTTTGCTGCTGCTGTTTTTAGTCATGAAGGCGCGTATGCATGCCTTCGTGGCCTTGATGGTGGTTTCTATTGGTGCAGGCCTCTTTTCCGGGATGCCGCTGGATAAAATTGCGGCAACCATGGAAAAAGGGATGGGTGGGACGCTCGGCTTTCTGGCGATCGTCGTGGCGCTGGGGGCGATGTTCGGTAAGATCCTTCATGAAACCGGCGCCGTCGACCAGATAGCCGTTAAGATGCTGAAATCTTTCGGCCACAGCCGGGCGCATTACGCCATTGGCCTGGCCGGCCTTATCTGCGCGCTGCCGCTGTTTTTCGAAGTGGCTATCGTGCTGCTGATTAGCGTCGCCTTCTCGATGGCGCGCCATACCGGCACCAACCTGGTGAAGCTGGTGATTCCGCTGTTTGCCGGCGTTGCCGCCGCTGCGGCATTTCTGCTGCCGGGGCCCGCGCCTATGCTGCTGGCGTCGCAAATGCACGCCGATTTTGGCTGGATGATCCTGATTGGCCTCTGCGCCGCGATCCCGGGGATGATTATCGCCGGACCGCTGTGGGGCAACTTTATCAGCCGCTATGTCGAACTGCATATTCCTGACGACATCAGCGAGCCGAGCCTCGGTGAAGGCAAGATGCCGTCGTTCGCCTTTAGCCTGTCGCTGATCCTGCTGCCGCTGGTGCTGGTGGGGCTGAAAACGATCGCCGCGCGCTTTGTCCCGGTTGGCTCAAGCACCTATGAATGGTTCGAATTTATCGGCCATCCGTTCACCGCGATTCTGGTGGCGTGCCTGGTGGCGATTTATGGCCTGGCGGTACGTCAGGGGATGGCGAAAGATCGGGTGATGGAGATCTGCGGCCACGCGCTGCAGCCGGCGGGGATTATCCTGCTGGTCATCGGTGCCGGCGGCGTCTTTAAGCAGGTGCTGGTGGATTCCGGCGTCGGCCCGGCGCTCGGTGAAGCGCTGACCGGTATGGGTCTGCCGATTGCGATTACCTGCTTCGTGCTGGCGGCCGCGGTGCGCATTATCCAGGGCTCTGCGACGGTCGCCTGCTTAACGGCGGTTGGTCTGGTGATGCCGGTTATCGAGCAGCTGAACTACAGCGGCGCGCAAATGGCGGCCCTGTCGATTTGTATCGCCGGCGGTTCAATCGTCGTGAGCCACGTCAACGACGCGGGCTTCTGGCTGTTCGGTAAGTTTACCGGCGCAACGGAAGCTCAGACGCTGAAGACCTGGACCATGATGGAAACCATTCTCGGCACCACCGGCGCCATAGTCGGTATGATTGCGTTTTCGCTGCTTAGCTAAACGTTAAATAAGAGAGCCCGGCGCTGCGCTGCCGGGCTCTTTTCGCCTGACGGCAGACGCCGTTTTTATCCTCGCTTCCTGCCCGCATCCATGCCCCCTTTTTCGCCTGATTCCGCGCCATAATGAGCGCTACGACAAAAGCCTGACGCCTCAGCAGCCCAGGTACCGCAAGGGTTTGTCGGGTTTCGCCGCGCTGCCGGTAGCGACCCGTTTTCCGCGTAAATCCATAATCCAGATCAATAAAAACGCGGCGGAAATTATTCCCTTTTCGCCACGCTTTCCCCGATAATCTTTAAGGTTTTCCTGAATGCCAATGGCTGCGGATGCTGCATAAGATAAGCTGCTTTACTGATTGCCGGGCAATCATTGATTAATTTCACTTGCGACTTTAGCAGCATTTTGTAATGTGAGGGATGATCCAGTAGGAAACTGGCTTGGCACAAACAGCACACATCTTCCCGGGAAATACGTTATGAAAAATGTTGGTTTTATCGGCTGGCGCGGAATGGTCGGCTCTGTACTCATGCAACGCATGGTTGAAGAGCGCGATTTCGACGCCATTCGCCCTGTTTTTTTCTCCACCTCCCAGCTGGGGCAGCCTGCTCCATCATTCGGTGGCAGCACCGGCGGTACGCTTCAGGATGCATTTGACCTGGAAGCACTGAAGGCGCTGGATATTATCGTGACATGCCAGGGCGGCGATTATACCAACGACGTATATCCGAAGCTGCGTGAAAGCGGCTGGCAGGGTTACTGGATTGACGCCGCGTCTTCGCTGCGCATGAAGGACGACGCCATCATTATTCTTGACCCGGTTAACCAGGACGTGATTACCGCCGGTCTGAATAATGGCGTCAAGACCTTCGTTGGCGGCAACTGTACCGTCAGCCTGATGCTGATGTCCCTCGGCGGCCTGTTTGCACAGGATTTAGTCGAGTGGGTCAGCGTCGCGACTTACCAGGCGGCCTCCGGCGGCGGCGCGCGCCACATGCGTGAACTGCTGACCCAGATGGGCCAGCTGCACGGCCACGTTGCGACGGAGCTGGCCAATCCGGCTTCCGCTATTCTGGAGATTGAGCGCAAGGTCACTTCGCTCACCCGCAGCGGCGATCTGGCGGTAGATAACTTTGGCGTACCGCTGGCCGGTAGCCTGATCCCGTGGATCGACAAGCAGCTGGATAACGGCCAGAGCCGTGAAGAGTGGAAGGGCCAGGCGGAGACCAACAAAATCCTCGCCACCTCAGCGGCCATTCCGGTTGACGGCCTGTGCGTGCGCGTTGGCGCGCTGCGCTGCCACAGCCAGGCGTTCACCATCAAGCTGAAAAAAGACGTTTCTATCCCGACCGTTGAGGAGCTGCTGGCGGCGCACAACCCGTGGGCGAAAGTGGTACCTAACGATCGTGATATTACCATGCGCGAGCTGACTCCGGCTGCCGTCACCGGCACCCTGACGACGCCGGTTGGTCGCCTGCGTAAGCTGAATATGGGGCCGGAGTATCTCTCTGCCTTCACCGTCGGCGACCAGCTGCTATGGGGCGCAGCCGAGCCGCTGCGCCGGATGCTGCGACAGCTGGCGTAACCACAGGATGAATAAAAAGGGGGTGTCTGACACCCCCTTTTTTTGCGTAATACAAGGAGTAAACGCGGATGCTTGATTTTTCTCAACGGGGGTAAGAAAGCCTTGGCTATGCTTTAGTAAGGAACGACGTTTCCTTACCTGAAGGTGGGACGGAGCAGAGGGATGCACAGTGTGCTGCACCGTTCAGGTCAAAAAAAGTCGCCAGATACAGGAAAGGGCGGCACTTACAACAGGATGAAACCATGTCTAATCATATTGATAGAGACGTGATTAACGCGCTTATTGCCGGCCATTTTGCGGACCCTTTTTCCGTGCTGGGCATGCACGCCACCGATGCCGGGCTGGAAGTACGCGCGTTGTTACCCGATGCCACCGACGTGTGGGTCATTGAACCGAAAACCGGACGCAAAGTCGGCAAGCTTGAGTGCCTCGACT